>DAOULD010000107.1:0-2664 GCA_034420635.1 Anaerolineae bacterium
CGCAGGTCACGACTTTGAAGCGGGCGGGGTGGTTCATGACTGTCGCCTGTCCAGGGTGGAAGCGTTTGAACTTGATCGTCGTAGTAGTATTCGAATCTGATGGTTTCATTTTGCGGTTCTTCATTTTGGGTCGATGCCTCCTGTAAGATATTGACATGCTTGAGCAGAGCCGAGAGGGCGGAATTGAGTTGCGTGAGCGGGGCTTGCGCCAGGGTTTCGTCGTTCATTTGGGCGAGAATGGCGCCGCAGCGCTCGATCATTTTGATTTGCAGGTCGAATTGCAGGCGTTCGAGATGGCGGGTTTGCCGCGCGCGGTATTGGGCGCGGAGAGATTCTTCGGCGGCGCGCCATTTTTCCAGCGTTTTGGCGGAGATCTTGAGCGATTTGGCGGAGAGTCGGAGATCGCCGTCGTTTTGATCGATCAGGTTGAGGGCATTGATTTTGGCGTCGAGGGTGTATCGTCGTTTCATGGTTGGGTTGTCCTTTGATCAATGGATTGTGTGAGGGAGAGAAAAGATTCCCAGAATCGGTCCTGCAGCTGTAAGAGGAGACAGCGCAGCGTTGCGCGCGATTGTGGGAATCTTCTCTAGCCCGGCACTATAATAGCACAGATGTTCTATCCAAGGCAAGTATTTGATCGTATGTTTGAGGATTATAACTATTTGGGGGTTCGTCATGGATTCACCACAGAGGCGCAGAGGGCACAGAGTTTTTATTCACCACAGAGGCACAAAGGGCACGAAGGTTATCGTTTGCCACAGAGGCGCAGAAGTAAGCGCAAGTAAGTCATGCAAAATAAGCCGCGTGTAGGGGCGACATATCATGTCGCCCGTCGATGCGATGGCGCGGTTTTTTTACTACAGCCCTCACCCCAAACCCCTCTCCCATAAAGGGAGAGGGGCTTATATCGCGGTGTATGTGGTTGGTGGGTCGCGTAGACACTGACTGTCGGTCGCCCTTACGGGTTTCGACATAAGTCTGTGAGGGTCAAGCCGCGCGGGTGGCGTGGGCACGCGACCCGTGAAAACGACGCCGCCTAGCTGGTATAATGCATGTCATAAGGCGAACCATTGACGGAAGGAAATCCCATGCCCAAGAAGAATTTGATCGGCGGAGAGTGGCGCGGCAGCGACGATGTCATGGAAGCGCGCTTTCCCTATGATGGCAGCCTGGTGGACGCGGTATCGATGGCGAGCGCGGCGGACATGAACGATGCGATGGACGCGGCTTTGGAGGGCTTCGCGCTCACGCGGGCGCTGCCCAGCCACAAGCGCTCGGAGATCTTGCAGAATATGGCGCGCCTGCTGGGCGAGCGCTTCGAGGAAGTCGTCGAAGCCATGATCATGGAAGGCGGCAAGAACCGCAAGACCGCCGTCGGCGAGACGGCTCGCGCCATGGAGACGCTCAAAGTATCGAGCGAAGAAGCGCGGCGCATCGGCGGCGAGGTCTTCAGCATCGACTGGACGGCCGCCGGCGAAAATCGTCAGGGCTTCACGCGGCGGGCGCCGATCGGCACGGTCCTCGGCATCACGCCTTTCAATTACCCGGTCAATCTGGCTTGTCACAAGATTGGACCCGCCATCGCCGCTGGCAACCCGATCATCCTGAAGCCGGCGGAAAAGACGCCGCTCTCGTCGTTGATCCTGGCGGAAATCGTATTGGAAGCCGGCTATCCGCCGCGGGCTTTCAGCGTGTTGAATGCCTGGGGACCTGATACCGAGATGATGGTGACCGATCCGCGCGTGGCTATGATCAGCTTCACCGGCGGCGGCAGCGTCGGCTGGATGCTGAAAAGCAAAGCCGGGCAGAAAAAGGTGGCGCTGGAACTGGGCGGCAACGCCGGGGTGATCGTGCATAATGACGCTGATCTGGCTGATGCGGCGGGTCAGGCGGCGGCGGGCGGCTTCGCCAATGCCGGACAAAACTGCATATCGGTACAGCGCTTGTTGATCCAGCGCGATGTCTTCGAAGAATTCACCGATCTCTTCGTCGATGAGGTTAAGGCGCTGAAACTGGGGGATCCGCGCGACGCCGATGTCGATGTTGGTCCCATGATCAGCGTTGGCGACGCCGAACGCGCCGAAGCCTGGGTCAACGAAGCGAAGAAAGCGGGGGCCTCGGTCTTGCATGGCGACGCCAGGGAGGGCGCGATGTTCCCGCCGACGGTGCTGACCGAGACCGCTCCCGATATGCGGGTGAACTGTGAAGAGGTCTTCGCGCCGGTGGTGACTGTCAGTCCTTATGACAAGTGGGATGAGGCTGTGGCCACCATCAACGACAGCCCCTATGGCTTGCAAGCGGGGGTCTTCACCCAGGATGTCAAGCGCATCATGGATGCCTGGGAACGCGTCGACGTGGGCGGCTTGCACATCAACAGCGTCTCGACCTTCCGCGTCGATCACATGCCCTATGGCGGCATCAAGGCATCGGGGTCTGGACGCGAGGGCATCAAGTACGCCATTGAGGATATGACCGAATTGCGGCTGATGACGCTGAATTTGGGTTGATTCACTGATTCACCACAGAGGCGCAGAGGCCACAGAGACACAGAAGTAAATGCAAGTAAGTCGTGCGAATAATTTGATGAAATATAGAAAACTACAAAATAATCGAATCCCGTAGGGGCGACCAATCTGGTCGCCCGAAACCACGCCATCGCATCGA
>DAOULD010000108.1:0-7816 GCA_034420635.1 Anaerolineae bacterium
GGCAGGTCAATACGGCGTTCAGTTTCGTCGATGGATGTCCCTTTCAATGGCTTGATAGCGCGCTTCAAGTCGCGCCAGACTTGACTTGCCATCTTTTTTGTCGGCGCCAGCCACCAGCAGCGTTTGTTCCCCTGGATTGCGGCGTGTAGGATGCTTTGCAGTCCCAGTTCGGTTTTGCCCCAGCGGCGTCCGCAGGTCACGACTTTGAAGCGGGCGGGGTTTTCCATCACTTGCGCCTGTCCAGGGTGGAAGCGTTTGAACTTGATTGTTGTGGCCATGGTTGAGATGTCCTTTGTTGAGCGGATAGTATGACCAGTATAGCACAGATGTTCTATGAAAAAGCGACTATTTAGTCGCATGTTTGAGGATTATAACTTTTTGGGGGTTCACTACAGATTCACCACAGAGGCTCAGAGGGCACAGAGATTTTTTTGCCACAGAGAGCACAGAGACACAGAGGGATTTCAACCCCACCCCCCGGCCCCCTCCCCGAGGCATCAGGGAGGGGGAGCGCTAATTGCGGGATTAGGATTACATGCGGAACTTTCGCTAAAAATGACGTTTTTTCGCATTATTTTATTGGTACTACTGAGGATTTTAAGCACCGCGGGTCGCGTAGGTCGCGTAGACACGCACTAGATCGCGGCGCGGAGGGGTATGTTTTGGGCGAGCGCGGCAGTGCTGGGGCTTTTTGGGCGGCTGCGGCTACATGACGGCGCGGCAATGCGATATGATGACTGACTTGGATGCGGGAGGCCGGCAAGGCGGCGCTTATGAATAGAAGGGACCTGCTGCGGGGGGCATTTTACGGCATCACCGCCGCAAGCATTTGGGGCGGCATGTATGTTGTGTCGGATGTCGTGCTGACCGTGATCCCGCCCTTCACCTTGTTGAGTCTGCGCATTCTTTTGGGACTGCTGGCGCTGTGGCCAATCTTCCGGCGCGCGGGCCAGTCTTTGCCGGGACCGCGCGTGACGCGCGAGCTACTAGTAGTCGGATTTGTCGGATTGGGCCTCAGCCTCGGCGCCCAATTCCTGGGTACCGATCTGTCAACGGCGGTTAATGGCGCCTTGGTGACAAGCGCGTCACCAGCCTTTGTCGTCTTGTTTGCGGCGCTCCTGTTGAAAGAAAAGCTCAGTCCGCGGCGAGCGATCGCGCTCCTGCTGGCCAGCGCTGGACTGATTGTGATATTGGATCCGACCCGGGCGAACTTCGGGGAAGAGACCTTTTTGGGCGATGTTTTCCTGGCGATTGCGGCGCTGACCTGGGGACTCTATTCGGTGCTCGCGCGGCGCGTCTCGATACGCTACCGGCTGCATACGCTGACGATCACGGTCGTCGGATTGCTCGGCGGCTTGGCGCTGGCGCTGCCAGCCAGTATTGTTGAACTGTCAAGCAAGCCCATCGGTCCGCTGGATGCCGGGGCGCTGCTGGGCGTGGCCTATTTGGGCATCGTCTCGACAGCTTTTGCCTTGCTACTGTGGAATCGCGCTTTTGCGCTGGCGCCGGCCACGATCGCTTCGCTGTTCTTCTTCGCGCAGCCGGTCTCGGGCGCGCTGCTGGCCGCCATTTTTCTTGGACAAACCTTGACAATAGGTCTGGGAATCGGCGGCGCGCTGATTGGGGCGGGGGTGCTGCTATCGATTTTGAGTTCTTCAACTGAGGCTAATTCTTGAGCAATTCGCGAGCCTCGGCGGCCATTTCCAGCAGACGAAAGCGCCGTACCTCGGCGAAAAAATCCGCCACCTCGTCTATGCGCTCTCGCCCGAAATTCTCCAGCAGATCTCCATGACAGTCCGCGTCGATCATCAGATCGATGTCCTGCTTGACGCCAGCCAGTCCGCGCAGCACCATGGCGCAAGTGTAGCCAAGCCTTGGCAGTCTGGGGTCGCCGCGCCATCCCGCCTCAGCCAGCCCGTCAAGGTATCCGGCGAATACGACGCGGTCAAGTTGCCGGGCGTCGTCTGGCGAAAGCCGCTCGTGATAGGCGCTGACAGCAACCAGCGAAACCAGCTCTTCGCCCAGCGCGGCATGACCGACCATTGCCCAGTCAATCAAGACGACTTCTTGCCGACGATGCAAAATGTTGCGGCGAAAGGCGTCGATATGACAGAGCGTTTTCGGCAGCGCGCTTAAAGCCTTGATGAAGGTCGCGCGTTCCCGCCAGATAGCCTGAATCCGCGCTTTCGCCTTCAGGGGCAATGTTCTGCGAGCCAGGGGATTTTCCAGGTAGTGTTCGAGATTTTCAAATGTTTCTGCCAGCGGCGGCACGATGGCGCAATGCCAATCGCGGCTGAGCCAGTCATAGTCTGGGAGCGCGCGAGCGCTCAGGCAGGCGCCGTTGAACCGGCCCAGCCGCCGAGCTATATCATGATAATCGGCAAGTTCCCATGAAGGCTTCAAGTCGACGATGTCTTCCATCCAGATCCAGCAGCAGTCCTCAAAGTCTTCCAGGGCATAGATTTGCGGCGCGGCGAAGGCATCTGGCGGCAGGTCGTCCAGCAGGCTCGAGCGATAGACTTCGTATTCGCGCTTCCAGTAGTAAGGCGATCGCTGGTCTTCGTCAGGGCGGCGATAGAGAATTTTGAGAATGATTGACCAGGTTTTGTCGCAAGTTGCGGCGCCGCTAAAGCGATGTATCGCTGTCCCGCCTTTGGCGCCGCCGAAGCCGCCATGGACCGGCTCGCGAGACCAGGAGCGCAAGTGTATCGACGAGTCGCCGAGAGCCCGGCGGGCGAGCTCGGTCAGTTTGGCTTTTGAGACGCTTTCAAGACGCCGGTCTTGGGATTGTTCAGGAGGGCTGAACATGATGATTTGCGAAGGCGATTGCGGCGCGTCTAATCGATGCCCAGGTAGGTCTTCTGCACGGTTTCGTTTTGCTGCAAGTTCGCGGCGGTATCGCTGAGTACGACCTCGCCGCTTTGCAAAACGTAGCCGCGGTCCGCGATTTGCAGCGCCATGTGCGCGTTCTGTTCGACCAGCAAGATCGTGACGCCTTCGTTCTTGATCCGTTGCACGGTATCAAACACCCCGTCCACCAGGACCGGCGCCAAGCCCATTGAGGGCTCATCAAGCAGGAGCAGGCGAGGATTGGACATCAAGGCGCGGGCGATAGCCAGCATTTGCTGTTCGCCGCCGCTCATGGTGCCGGCAAATTGTTTCTTGCGCTCTTCCAGCCGGGGAAACAATTCGAAGACGCGATCAAGATCGTCCTTGATGCCCTTGTCACGGCGCGTATATGCGCCCATGTCCAGGTTTTCTTCGACGGTCAGCTTGGCGAATACGCCGCGCCCTTCGGGCACCATGGAAATGCCCTTTGAGACCAGCAGATCAGCCCGGGTGGCAGAGATATCTTCACCGTCATAACGCACGGAGCCGTCGCGCGGTTCCATCAATCCGGAGATGGTTCTCAAGGTCGTTGTCTTGCCAGCGCCATTGGCGCCGATCAAGGCGATGATTTCGCCCGAATCAACCTCAAAGGAAATACCTTTCAGCGCATGAATGTTGCCGTAATAGGTGTGGATCTCGTTGACCTCTAGTAGCGCCATGTCCTCTTCCTGCCTATCGCTAGCTGGCCAAACTCTTGCCGGCGCTGGCGGCCGCGCCGCGCCCAAGGTAGGCTTCGATGACGTCGGGATTGTTTTGGATTTCTTGCGGCAGTCCCTCGGCAATCTTCCTGCCATAATCGAGAACGGTAATATGTTCCGAGATATCCATGACCACGCGCATATCGTGCTCGATCAATACAACCGTGATGCCGAGTTCGTCGCGCAAGCGCCGGATGAAACCCGTGGTTTCTATGGTCTCGCGCGGATTCATGCCGGCGGTGGGTTCGTCCAGCAAGATCAGCCTGGGCTTGCTGGCGAGGGCGCGTCCGATTTCCAGACGGCGCTGATCGCCGTAGGAAAGATTCTTGGATATCATGTCCCCTTTGCCTTCGAGGCCGACGAAATGCAGCAGTTCACGACCGCGCTCTTCCGTATCGTCGTCTTCTCGCCGCGTTGAAGGCAGCCCAAGGATCGAGCCCAGCCAAGTCGACTTGAGATGCGGTTCCTGGCCGACCATGATGTTTTCAATGGCCGACATATTGTTGAACAAGCGGATATTCTGGAATGTTCGCGCGATACCGGAGCGCGTGATCTGGTCGGGGGATCTGCCGTCAATGCGGTTGCCGTCGAATATCAATTCGCCTTCGTCGATCTGGTAGAAGCCGGTAATGCAGTTGAAGAATGTCGTCTTGCCGGCGCCATTCGGTCCAATGATGCTGGCGATAGAGCCTTCCGGGATATAGAAATCGAGGTTGTCGACGGCGACCAAACCGCTGAAACGCTTGGTCATGCCGGTGGCGACGAGGATCTTGTTCTGTCGGCGTTTGGGCTTTTTCGCCACGTAACTTTCCACGTAACTCTCCTAGGGGGCTTAATCGCCAGCAGCGACTTTCGCCTTGACGCCGGCGCGTATCTCGTGCGTGACAATCTTGGTGGGAATCAATCCCTGCGGGCGGTTGATCATCATCATGATGAGCAGCGCGCCGTACAAGAGGAAGCGGAAATCGGAAAATTCGCGCAGCAACTCTGGCAAGCCAATCAAGACCACGGCGCCCACCACGATACCCGGATTGCTGGCAATGCCGCCGACTATTATCAAGCTCAATACATTAATGGAGATGAATACGGTGAAGCTGTTGGGGAATACGCTGCCGACTTTGGCCGCGAATATCGCGCCGGCAACGCCGCCGGTGGCGGCGCTCAAGGTGAAAGCCAGCAATTTGGCGCGCGCGGTGTCTATGCCCATCGCGGTGGCGACATCCTCGTCTTCGCGAATCGCCATCCACTGCCGGCCGGTGCGTGAATTGTTCAGGCGAATCGAAACGAACAAGGTGATCAAACATGCAACCAGGACTATATAATACAGTTGTTCGGGATTTTTCAACTCTGTGCCGAGAAAGATCGGCTTGGGGATTGCCTGTACGCCCTGCGCGCCACCGATCAACGGTTTGAGCCAGTCAGAGATTGCCAGTTTCCCGATGATTTCTCCAAAGCCCAGAGTCGCGATGGCCAAATAGTCGCCGCGCATTCGCAGTACGGGAACGGCAAAGATGAAACCGGCAAACATCGCAGCCAGCAGGGCAATCGGAATGACCATCCAGAATGAAAAGCTGCCCTTCATCAAGCCCAATGGTCCTATGGAGGTCATGACGGCGAGAATGTAGGCGCCCACCGCATAGTTGGTCACGTATCCCAGGTCCAACAGTCCTGCCAAGCCGATTGCGATATTGAGCCCGAGCCCCATCAGGACGAACAAGCCGATGGTGACAGCGACGTCGCTCAGCGTGCGGCCGATCAGCCAGGGCAGCATTAACAGAAGCGCCACAAAGAGGACTGTTCCAATCATCTGCGTTGTTTGGCGTTCTTGTCCGCCCAGATTTTGGAATCCCTGTCGCGCTTGATCCCCGAATGCAGCCCACAAATAGCCAATTACAGTGCTGACGACCAGCAAGCCCAGCGCGGCGCCCTGCCGCAATGTATCGCGCCGGAAGAGTTGGTTGAGCGTATCGCGTTCCAGGTTCTCTTGCAGGACCAGCCGAACTGTCTCGCCGAAAGCGCCGACCAACAGCG
This sequence comes from Anaerolineae bacterium, assembly GCA_034420635.1. Classification (GTDB taxonomy): domain Bacteria; phylum Chloroflexota; class Anaerolineae; order Aggregatilineales; family Phototrophicaceae; genus UBA6055. Next base: position 5,619 of record DAOULD010000108.1, read on the forward strand.
TTACCGAGAAGCCATAGAATAGCGCGCGTCTTGGCGTATTGGGAAGGAAGCAACAGATGGAACCCAAGAGACCGGCGGCGATTGAAGAAAGACTGAATATGACGATGCCCGCCGCAAGATCTTTGCGATTGTCAAAAGTGACGACGTCGACCCAGTCGCGATTGATATTGACGAATACAGAACGGAGATCGCCTTTGACATCGAAAATCAAGGCGAAAGAGAAGGTCACAACCCCTACCAGAGCCGCGATCAGCGCCCAGGTTCCGATCACGGTCAAGGTTGCGCCGCCATTGCGATGCGCCCGCCAGGCGACAACGGTCGCGACGAGAAATGGGATTAGGCGCAGCGACCAATCCAACAGGAAACGAAACTCATCGGAATTGAAGAGCAGCATTATTGTGGTGGGCAGGGTGGTCAGCAATCCGATGATGATTCCGCCGCCCAGGACGACGAGGGGCGCTTCGCCAGTCATTCCAAGCCGGTCAGCGGCGGTATAGCTAAATATGAATGGCGTTATCAGCAGCAGCAATTGTCCCAGGGTGATGAAATCGTTAACGACTTCGCGTTCATGAAACGCGGCTATCATGCCGACGGCGCCGGTGAAGAGAATCAGCGCGCCCGAAAGCAGGCCCAGGGTGATTATGGTTTGCCTTGTCGGCGACTGGCTGACATCCATGATCGCAACCCCTACGCTTTCTTCTCGGACAGTCGCTCGCCGAGAATGCCCTGCGGGCGGAAGATCAAAACCAGCACCAGCATGGTAAAGGCAATCACATCTTTGAGTTGATTCGCGCCTGGAATGCCGAGACCGGCCAGCACCAGATTGGGTCCGATGGCTTCGATGACGCCGAGGAACAAGCCGCCCAGCATGGCGCCCGGGATATTGCCGATGCCGCCCAGGACAGCCGCGGTAAAAGCCTTGATGCCGGGTATGAAACCCATGAAGAAATTGACGCCCTGGGGCCGGAACATGCCGTTGATGACACCGGCCGAGCCGGCCAGGAAACCGCCGACGCCGAAGGTGAACAGAATCACCCAATCAATGTCGATGCCCATGAGGCGGGCGACTTCTTTATTTTCCGAGACCGCGCGCATCGCCTTGCCGATGCGCGACCGTTCCACCAGCCAATACAAGCCGAACATCAAAACGAGGGCGGAAACGAATACGAAGATCTGTACCTTTGGAATGTTTATGGAGCCGATTTGCAGCGCTCCCTGCAATATTTTGACCTGTGGATAGGCTTTGAAGCCGGAACCGTAGAGACCGCGAAAGGTGTATTGCAAAAAGAAGGAGGCGCCAATGGCAGTGATGAGCGGCACCAGACGGGGGCTGCCGCGCAGGGGGCGGTAGGCGATGCGTTCCAGCAAGATCGCCACAGTCATGGACACCAAGCCTGCGAACAAGATCATCAGCGATATCGCCAGCACGGGCGACTGATTCAGAAAGCCGGTGCGATTGAGCGCCTCAGCCAGGAATACGGTAGAAAAGGCTCCTGCCATAAATACTTCGCCGTGCGCGAAGTTGATCATCAGCAGGATGCCGTAGACAAGCGTATAGCCCAGCGCTATCAGCGCATAGATGCTGCCCTGGGAAAGACCCGCGATGAAAAGGTTCACCCATTGCGCGAATGAGATACGCCCCTCGGACAGCGTATTCCAGGAACCGACGACGATGGCAAGCACGATAAGAATGCGCAAGACATCGATGGTGAAGTCGACCCAGGAGAATTCATCAGTTTTCCATTTGAACATTTGCAACATCGCTTTCTTCAACCGGTGCAAGGGAACGGGCTAACGAAGGAATCCCCTGCCAGTCGCGCCATTACGTCCTGTTGGCCTGGGAAGGCAAGAACAGAAAACCGCGGATACAGCCTAGTTTACATCAAGATGCAGCAATTGGCTCGCAAGTCAGTAGTGTATCCAGGGCAATCGCTTCAAAATCATTGTCCACCAATATATCAGCAATTCAAACCAAAATATAACCACAGGGCGCAGAGCGCACTGAGAAAAGTCATTCAAAATGAAAATTGCGCGCTTTTTTCTACAAATGGTCTTCAGTGACAAGTCACTATCTCTTTTGTTACGCAGATTCAGAAGTAGAACCAAGTTAGTCATGCAAAAGAGTGATATGTAGTGGATGGCGCAAGCGGGCGACTCACAGAGTCGCCCCTACAATGTTTTCGATTATTTTGTAGTTT
>DAOULD010000109.1:0-12903 GCA_034420635.1 Anaerolineae bacterium
GCGTCGGCTCTTTGACCAGCCAGTAGGCTGCCGTATCCACCAATAACTCATCGGTCTCGATGTCGTCATATTCTTGGGAGACTTCGTAAGCCACGCGCCGAAACAGCCCGTCCGTTTGCGGCAGCACGTTGCCCTTGTGCACGATGGTGACTCGGCCGCGCCCCTCGCTTTGCGCCAGTTGAAATGCCTTATGCGCGATAAGCTCGGTAGCGCTGCGCGTGATGCGCTTGGTCGCGGTGCCGGTATCACCGGCATCCTCCGTTTGCTCATCGCCGATGTACAGGTCTTCGGTATTTTCCCGCACGACAAGCAAGTCTACGCCCTCGCGCGCCGTCGGTACGGGCAAGTAGCGCGTGGGGCGCAGGTTGGCATAGGTTTCCATCAATCGGCGCAGCTTGACGATCGGCGAGGAGTAACCCTCAACCGGATAGGAGGGCGAACTGCAAGCGCCGAATAACACCGCCTTCGCTTCTTTCGCGATGCTTACCGTTTCTTCGGGAAGCGCCTCGCCGGTCGCCTCGAAGGTGCGCCAGCCGGCATCTGCGGGTACGATATTGAGTTCGGGGAAAAGTCGGCGCAAGACGCACACCGCCGCCGGCACGACTTCCTGGCCGATGCCGTCGCCTTCAATCACACACAACTTCACAGCAGACTCTCCTAACAGCGGTCGTCTTGCCCGGCCAATTTTTTCCAAAGACAAGCGGTCTGACAAAACAAATCTATTGAGCCGCGACAAGGCGCATTAGGAAAGCGCAGGCGGGGAAGTTGTATATTGTTTACATTGTGTCACATCCGAAACGGTTTGTCGAATTTTCCTCATCTTTTGCGGTAAAACTGTACGGGGCACTGCTTCGGTAAACGCTGTGTTCGGAGCCGAATTGTCCATTAAACGCTGCATTGGCGGCTGTTGCGCGCTTATTCACTTCTGGAGCATTATCGACTACAATAGCTGTGGAACAGGAAGGAACGCTCCACATTGTCGGAACTCAAACCATGCGTGAGATGCGAATCGGAATTGCCAGTTTCGGAGTTTCCCCATCCGGAAAGCGCCTTTTGCAAAGACTGTACCGACGAAATCGTTAACATCATCCGAACCAAGTACAGCACCATAGAAGCCGCCCACTTCCGAGCCAAGCTGCGCCGCCGCTCCCGCGAAGCCATGGAAGAGTTGCGGCGCAAGATGCTGTGATGCTGTAAGGCTTGTCCGCTACTAATTGATTCGCATCCGCCTTTGGTCTACCCCCCTCAATCCCCCCATAGCAATGGGGGGAAGCTAGTTTCGACCTTGCATCAACGCGAGTATTCTGAAGTTGCAAGCGTCGATAGCTGTCGTTTTCAAGCGAGTTCGCGCTACGTTAGCTCCCCTTCCCTGATGCTTCGGGGAAGGGGCCGGGGGATGGGGTAGAAAAAGCGCGGTTGCATGACCCAGTAGCGGACAACCCTTATAAAGTCGCTTCACGCGCTGCGCAGGATCCGGTCTTCGTCAACCAGCGCCCGGCCGCCCGGCATAGCGATTGAAACCCATGACATCTGCCCCCTTCGCCAGAATCGCCGTATGACCGGGATGCAAGGGCGACTGATCCTGAAAGATGTGCACGATGGGCAAGGTCACCCGAACGGAAATGCCCAGTCGCCGCTTGTCAGAAACATTTTTGCTCGAACGGTGCAGCAGGCGTTCGCTGAACAAGAAGAACTGACCGGGCTGCAATTCCATATTGATGGCTTGCTCGATATCAAAGAATTGGGGATCTGCCATGTTTTTGAAAGCCATGCCCGCTTCGGCGGGAATATGCGGTATCGAGCGGCGGTGCGAACCCGGGATGATCTGGACGCAGGAATTCTCGACCGTGACCTTGTCGATGGCGATCCAGGCGGAAATATTGACCGGCGGTTCCAGCGGCCAGTAGGTGATATCCTGATGCCAGGGGATCTCGGCGCCGCCCGGCTCCTTCAGCCAGAAATTGGTCGCCCATGCCACCAGATCCGGTCCCAGCAAGCAGGCGATGCGTTCGATAATGGCCGGATGCGTCGCCAGATCGTAAACCACCGGGGAGTCCATATGTCGGGATTGTCCGCGCGAACGCGGATTGGGACCGTCGCTCGTCAGTACCGCCGTATCGATCTCAGCCCGTATCTCCGCCATTTCCGCCGGGCCCATCGCCGCGTAAGGTCCCAGATAGCCATTGGCGACGAAGAAATCGACGTCTTCGCGGCTCAAACGATAGGAAGGGTTAGAAGCAATCATGTCGGTTTACTCCCATATATCTGAAATGTATAAGCAGAGATGGAGTGACTATTGAGAAAATTGTTGAGAAAAAAGTTCTCTCGCAATTTGATATGCCAAAATTGGAGGGACTGCATTACCAACTTGAGTAAATTGACGGCCTAGAGGACCGCAGAACACGTAATCGTCGGGAAACGTTTGCAGTCGAGCACTTTCGCGTACCGATAAAGTTCTAGGTATATGAGGATGCAAATGTGAACGACCCCCGCCTCGAGTTCCACCTGCAATAATGGTCTTAGAAGGACCAAGAGGATTAAGCCTGTCAACGCGACCCAGTTTGTCTCGTTGACCATAGTCAAGTTTCATGTATCTGCTAATTGACTCGGCCTTATGCTTACGTGTTTCATAATTCGCAAAATTGGACATGTCAACGTCCAATGCTAGTCCGCAAGGTATCCAGGAGTTCGTGGGGTCGGGAAACGTAAACGGCTTCAGAGTTCGCCATCCCATTATAAAGACCCGTGACCTATGCTGAGGGACTAGGTATTGGCTGGCATTCAAGATGGTTGGTTTCGTAAGATTATATGCTTGCCGGCTGAGCAACTTCATCGCACGAGAGAGTTGCTCCCCGCCGTCAACATTTAGAATTCCTGGCACGTTTTCTATTAGAAACGCGCGCGGCTTGAAATGTAAGATTAGACGAATGAAGTCAAACAACAAAGTACCATTCTCAGTGTGTTTGAATCCAATCCGCTTGAAGTTTTGTCCGTTCTTAGAGAACCTTTGATTCGCAGCGATACTAAAGGGCTGGCAAGGAGGTCCGCCAATAAATACACCTTCAAATCCTGGCCTTATGCCTAATGATTCTAAGCTACCAATTACGTTATCAGTATTCCGTAAGTCTCCATTCTTACTCCCAGCATATACGTTCCAATCGGGACGATTGTATTTCAATGTTTCGCAGAAAAGCTCTTCTATATCAAAAGAGGCGACATGATAGAAACCAGCTCGTTCAAATCCTAGTTCTAAGCCGCCAGCCCCCGAAAAAAGGCTTACATATGGAATCTGATGGTTAAGCTTTTCAAATTCATACAAAGACCTATATGGAAGCGAATCCAAAGGTAGCTGAAATCCATTGCTCACGTAGCGTAGATCATCAAATGTCAGGTTTTCGCTTCGGAGCAAGTCACTCAATGACAATTGCTCTTCAAGGCATATACGTATTAATTCCTCCTGCCTTTCGATCGTAATGCTGTGTCTCATCATTGTCCCAACCAGATCAGCTTCTTGGCATCATTGTATACTTTAAGAGACTCATCGCGACTATTGAAATCATCAACCCCTTCGCCCTTTAGCCAGTTCCTATAGTAAACATGAATGCTTCGGTGACAGCTGGGGCACAACGGAACAATATCTCGTAGAGAAGTTCTCTGTCGATCAATCTCTACGGACGAAGCAAGGGGCAACAAATGGTGTATCTCGATCAAGTTTTGCGTCCATGGATACCTTCTGTCATTGTTGACATGACACATATCACAAAGAACAGGGCGGAGCGAATTTCTCAAAAAATAACTTCTCAGATTATTGCTGCGTTCAATACGAAGATGATTCGTTCGAACTCTTTTTCCTTCGGTAAATGCGAAATCCTCATGACTCAGTCGATTTGTTGCACCTATGACATAGAGTTGATCATTGTCAATTGTAGCTAGCGCCAAGACCGACGCATCAGGATTTGCAAGTAGCTTAACGTCCTTTGGAGTAGAGAGGTCAATTAGCGCTTGTATGACGCCTGAATTGTCAATGTCAATATGTAGTCGAGAATCTATCCAGTTTAGAAAGCTAACTTGCCCCAAGAATATCATCATCTCACGTACTTGGCGACCCTGATCGCTTACTGGTTGCATCCGTGTCGGCTGCAAGCTTTGGAAAAGAGCGAAATCTTCATGACCTGTTACCTCATTTCCAATCAAAACGGAGTACACTTCAAGCTCCGAAATCGAGGCCTCTCCTTTCGTCACATAGGAGCCAATGAGGTACTTTAGTATTGCACACAAAGGAAACACTCTCTGCTGCGAGATGTTGTAATCTCTGAAGGCTGGAAACGGATAGGAAAACCTTGGAATCAAAAAAGCAAAATACTCGTCAACTTCCCAACGAGTCTCATGGTTTTCGTCAATAATTCTTTGACAAACGTCTGTCGCAGCTAGCCGATTGTTTATTCGAGCGCCAAGAAGACAACATTTCACTACGCGGCCATAGTTTCGCCACAACTTGTAATCTACCGGCTTAAATGGGAGGTCAGTGTAATTCTTCATTGTGCCGCGAATTACTGTGTCGTTATCAAGAGGAACATTCTCGAGTTCAGTGATTGCCCGTGCCATTCTCCGGATATTCTGGAACTTGAAGTATTGCATCCTTCCTTGTTCCCATGCCCACTTTGGATACACGCTCGACATACAATCTCTTCGTTCAAGCTAAAGTTGCTATTATTTTACGACATTATTCAACGTTGACTATAGATCCATCGGCGCTCTTTTCTACCAGCAGACGCGCTGGAAAGGAATCGCGCAATTCGTCGATATGGGTGATCACCAGGATCAAGTCAAAATCCGATTGAATCTTGTTGATGGCGTCCACGAGTCTGGCGCGTCCCTCGGCATCTTGAGAGCCAAATCCCTCGTCAATGAAAAGCGTACGCAAATTGGCGCCCGCCCGCCGCGCCAACAATTTCGAGAGCGCGATACGAATGGCGAAATTGATGCGAAAGGCTTCCCCACCGCTGTACATCTCATAATCACGCGCGCCCAGGCTGTCGGCAATAGTGATATCCAGCGTCTCCAGCGCAGCGCCGGCGAGGGTCTCTCGCTGCGTATTGAAGCCGATTCGCATGCGCCCGTCGGTCATGCGCGTCAACAGAGCATTCGCCTCCGCCTCCAATTCCGGGATTGCCGTTTCGATGATCATCCCCGGCACGCCGTCACGCCCGAATGCGATGCGCAGTTCCTTCCGCAAGCTCTCTTCTTCCAAGGCGTCATTCAGACGTCCCTGCAAGCGCGTTCGCGTTTGGCGCCCGGCTGCCACCGCCTTCAGTTCTTGCTGCGCGATCGTCCTGCGCTCGCGCAGAAGCTGAACTTCGGCCCGGGCTTGATCGAACTGGCCGCGCAGTTCACCCTCTTGCTCGACCTGCGCTTCCAAGCGCTCAATCTCGCTCCTGTTCTTTTCCAGATGCTGTTCATCTTGGCTTTGCGCGGTCCCCAGCGCGTCCAATTGCTCCCGCGTCTTGTCCCTCAGTTCTTGCGCTTCCGGCAGATTAAGTTGCGCGAATTCCAGGTGTTTTTGACGCCGATCATAAGCGGCAAGCGTCTCGAGCTGCGCTCTGTTCTCAACATAGGATGTGTCGGCGCCGGTAATCCGCGAACGCTGCTCTTCCAGTTGCTGCAGCTGACGGCGCAATTCCCCGCCGAAACTCGCCTCCTCGAGTTGCGCTTCGACCTGCGCCAGTTGACTGCGCAGGATCCGCAAATCGTCCTCCGCATCGCGCGCCGCCTCTATCTGCTTGCTTAGGGCGCCTTTCCGCTGCTGCAGAGCCGGCAAATCCTTGAGTTGCCGAGCCCATTCGTCGACTGCCCTCTGTTTTGCCAGGCTGTCGTCTTCGATGCGCCGGATCTGGTCCAGGCAGTCGCGGTATCGTTGGCGTTTGGCGTCGCGCTCGTCGGTCAATCGCGCCATGGTCTCGCTTCGATGATCTTCGGTCAAGGCTTGTCCACAAAGCGGGCAGGTGGCTCCGTCTGCTGCATTCATTCTTTCCAGGCGCTCCAGGCGCTCATTGAGCGCTTGACCTTCGGTCCGCAATTGGTCTAACTGATCCCGCAAGGTCGAGCGCCGCGCCCTGAGCGCTTGAATCGCTTTTGTTGATTCGTCCCGCCGCGAATTCAGGTTTTCCAGCTTGGCAAGTTCTGTCCTTATCGCATCCAGATCATCTGTTTCCCCGACATCGATCTGCGATTCCAACTGCTCGATACGGGCTTTCAAGACCGCGCCTTCGCTTGTCAGCTTCGCCTCTTGACCTGCTAATGCCGCTTCCAGCTTGTGGACCTGAGCATCGAGGGCTTGCTGCTGGGACAAGCTTTCGGCGATTGCGTTCTGGTTTTCGCGCGCGGCTTGCAACTGCTGATAGCCCGATTCAATCGCATCCGCAGCCGCGATGATCTTTTGATATTCAGCGATTCTGTCATCCTGCCGTTCAATCTCGGCCTCGGCCGCTTCCATATCAAGGCGGCGCGATGCGATACGGCGCTCCAACTGGCTCCGGTTTTCGCGTTCGCGCAGCAGCAGCGCCGATGTATTTGCCAAACTGTCGTACTGCGCGCTGATGCTATCCAGCTTGACTTGCGCCTCGTCGACCGACTTTATCAGCGCTTCCAGAGCCTCCCGCAGTTGCGATTCGCGGGAAATCTCTTCGTCGGCTCTCCTGATATCGTGCTCGAGGATGTTGATCTCTTGAGCGATTTTGCCCAGCTCGCCTTTGACAGCGTCCTCATAAACGGTCCATTTGTCCAAACCGAGAATCTCCGCCAGGAGCCGTTTTCGTTCAGCGGGCGTCTTCAGAGTGAAGGCGTCAGCGCGCCCCTGTTGCAAAAAAGCCGAATGCACGAAGGTTTCATAATCCAGCCGCAAGATTTGATTAATCTTGTCCTGCGACCGTCGGAGGCCTTCCGCCTTGATACGGCGAGGGCTTTCGTCCGCGCCCCAGACGAGCAAATCAAGCGTGCCGCGTCCGACGCGTCCGGTCCGCGCCCGCCGCCGCAGCACGCGATAACGGATGCCGTCTTGCTCGAAGTCGAGGCTGACCCGCATCTCGCGCTGGCTCTGGTGGATCAGATCATCTTCGCGCCGCGCGCGGGCTTTGCCCCAAAGCGCCCAAGTGATCGCATCGAGCAATGAGGACTTGCCTACGCCGTTGTTCCCGCTGATGCAAGCCAGGTCAATGCCGTCAAAACTAATCGGCTTGGGCGCGCGATAAGCCAGGAAATTGCTTAGTTCCAGGCGCTTCGGTATCACCTAGGCTTCCCTCGTTCCAGTATCATATTCACAGTCGCTCGCCGCGTGAGCAGCGCTTATGTTAATTGTGTGAATTATAATGCCTGTGACGAGCAGGGCAATCGCATCAAAATCACAGTCCATCAATCCCCACCATTTTCAAACATAAAGGACACTGTAGGGGCGACTCTGTGAGTCTCCCGCCGGTGTCGCGACAAGTCACATTAGGATGGCGGCGGCATGATATGTCGCTGTTGAAAAAACAAGGATTCACCACAGAGGCACAGAGGGCACAGAGGGTTTTTCGGGCGACATGGTATGTCGCCTCTACGATTTTCGAACGTCCCCCGCCGCTGCCGCGACAGGTTACATGGGTAGACCGGCGACATGGCAAGGCGCGTGGGGCGCGTAGACACCGACCGCCAACACAGCCCCTACAAAATCATTTTTTGAAATCTTTTCTCTGTGCTCTCTGCGCCTCTGTGGTGAATCCATGTGGTGAATCCCTGTCGCCCCGCCCATGAACAGTCCCGGAGTGTGCGTTCAGTTAGATAGATAAATCCTCCCTAGGGGTAGGATTTATCTATCTAACTAACTGAATTGGCAGAGCTTGCGATAGATTTTACGATTATTTGGACCCGTATCTTCAGCCAGGCCGCCTTCGGCGACCAGTTCTTTGAGCTCGGCACTGAATGGCGCTGGCGCCCCTTATTTGGCAGTCAAGAACTTAAGTCCCGGTGTCCTCGGCGGTACAAGCAATTTGCTGCGATTGCCCTGCTGTGACGGGCGCATTTCAAAGGACAGGTGGGGCAAACTCTGCTACAATCAGCGCCATCATTGGACTGGGAGTCGCTCGTGCTCACCGTGCTCTACGACGGGACTTGCGTCATTTGCCAGTCGACGCGCGGAACCATTTCAGCGCTCGACTGGCGGCATCGCGTCAGATTCATCGATCTGCACGACCGCGCCGCCTGGCAATCGCAGTTTCCGCAACTGAAGGGCGCTGACCTGCTGGGAGCAATCCATGTCATTGATGAGCGCGGCGCGGTATTCGCCGGCATAGACGCCACCAGCCGCATGCTGCGCGAATTGCCGCTTGGCTTGCCGATTTGGCTGCTTCTGCAAGCGCCGGGCGCGGACAAGCTGGGCGCCGCTCTCTACCGTTTCATCGCCCGTCGCCGTTACGGAATCAATCGTCTGTTTGGCAAGCCGATTCCCGATTGCCTTGACGGCAACTGCGAGACCTCGGGCTGAGTCGCCAAGTTTGCAGGCTCATTTGTCCAGGTAGACCCAATAGCGCCGCGTGAGCGCGCCGCGCTTGTTGTCGACCCGGTCAACGAGGACCCCGCCATTGGCTTCGATAATCTTCCAGGAGCCTGTATTGTCATCATCGCAGGTGATCAGTATATCGGCGATGCCGCGTTGGCGAGCCTTCTCAATCGCCAGTTTGCACAGCAGCGAGCCATATCCTTTTCGACGTTGAGAAGGACGGATCTTGTAACCGAGATGCCCGCCAAACAATTTCAGGCTCTCGTTCAGACAATGACGTAAAGACACCTCGCCCAAATAGCCCGCATTGTTCGCGACCAGCCAATACTGCGTCGCCGGCGCCATGCCCGCCAGCGGCTCAGTTTCCGCCTGACGCAGCGCCAGCAGAAACTCGCCGAAGCGCTCTCGAAGGATCTCAGGATGCCAGGTCGGCTCCTGGTTTTCCCCGATGTACTCATAAACGGCGCCAATATAGCTGTCCTTGTACGCGGGGGATGGCCGTTGGAGAAAAGCTGGTTCTGGGGTCATTTTGGCAATCAACGCGGCTGGGTTCGCGTCCGCGGAGTCTGTCGCGCTGGGTCGCCTGGCAACTGGGATTCCGCGCTGCCTCTTCCGCTGTAGAAGGCATGCCGCAGGGGTTTTGCCTTTAGGCGCTGCCTTCAGCTTCTTGCGCCGCTTCACCCTCGGCGGCGCTGACTTCGGCAACGTCTTCCGGGTCGTCTTGATCTTCCCAACTGATGATCCAGATACAGGCGCCGGCAACCAGCACTGTGGCGACGATCAGCGCGATCCACTGCGAAGTTTCCAAGCCCACGTTACGCGCTTCGTATACCAGCAAGGCGACCATGCCAACCGCCAGGACCACCCATGCCGAAAGCCGAGGATGGCGCATAACCCATTTGACGCCGGGAATATTTTCCATGTGATACAAGTCCTCACACCGGATACCTGATCCAAGTATAGCCCCTAACCATTTATGGCGACAAGTCTGAAGCTGATGAGCGAAGTCGCGCCGGCGAGTCGACGGCGACATCCCGTGAACTTGCGCGCTTGCGGGCTTCTGAAATGTTTACGCGTTTCTTGCAAACCTTCGGTTTTCAACCTGCGTATAGCACATAGACAAGCACTTACAGGAGCGAATTGCAATGAGCAAGGAAAAACGCAAGGTCGAGTGGTCATTTGATTTTGAGAGCATGGGCGACCGTGTCAGCCAGTTCTTTTCGGACATGATCGGCGACGATGTTGAGGTAGAGACCGCCAACTTGATCGCGCCAAGAGATGGCGCCGAATCCGCAAGCGTCGAAATAGACTTTTCGGTGGGCAGAGCCAGCCTGAACGCGCTGGCGCCTGGCAGCGACAATCTGTTCGAGGCGGAGATAAACTATGTCGGCGAATATGAATTCGAGGTCAAAGGCGCGGCGCGGCGTTCCATCAAGTTGCGGCAAAAAGGTCAATTTCCCAAGGGAATCGGTCGCATCATCGGCAATAACAAGGACCTGCATTGGGATATCGCGCTCGCCCCGGAAATCCCTTATCAGTTGAGCATGAAAGGCGGCGTCGGCGAAACCGATATCGACCTAAGCCACCTCCTGGTCGATGACATCCGTCTGGAAACCGGGATCGGAAAGATCGCCCTGACCTTGCCGACGCAAGATGCGCCGATTGCCGCCAAAGTCAGCGGCGGCGTCGGCAAGACCGATATCGTCATTCCCGACGGCAGTTGCGGCAAGCTCGATATTGACGGCGGCGTCGGCGAAGTCATTGTCACGCTGTCGCCGGAGGCGGCGGTTCAACTCAACGCGACCGCGGGGCTGGGCAAAGTCGACCTGCCAGAGTCCTTTAAGCAGGTCAAGGATACCGGGCATGTGATAGGCGTAGACGGCATTTGGGAGACCGCCAACTTCAAGGGAGCCGACAACAAGATCATTATCGACTTCGACGGCGGAATCGGCAGCTTTCAATTGCAGTTTTTCGACCTGCTATAGGACGACGAATGGACTGAAGGGTCTCGTCCGACGCTTTAAGATGGCGCCGCTGCCGCGTCCTCTGGCGGCGGCATGCCATCTTGCACCATCTTGACCAACATCTGTGTCAGTTGATTGGTCGCTTTCTCGACGGTCAGATCGGGGCAAATGACAGCGATTTCATGGCTGATCATTTTCATCAGGCGGCTTTTCAGCTTCGTCTCGACCGCCGTTAACTTGTCGCTTTGTTCGCGCCAAAACAGATCGCGCAGGGCTTGCGCCATAGCCATCGGTTCGCGGGTTTGTATCTGCTTCTGGATTTTCGCCTGGCGCGCGCGATAATCGTCGGACAATTCACAGGGCGGCTCGGCGAAGACCTCTTCAATGATGGTCAGATCCTCGATTGCCGGGCGTATATTCATGTCGGTCGCCACGTCGACCGGGATCATCACTTCGCCTCGCTCGCCGACCAACTCAACGATGTGGTAGGCGCGCGTTTTTCCTTGCATCTTCAGTTTCTTCTTGCCAACAACCGTACCTGCACCGTAACGGGGATGGATAATCTGGTCACCATTTGAATACATAAGCGTTCTCCCCTGCTGTTTTCCTTGTTGTAATCCCTCAGGCATATTTATGTAGCGCGGTTCAATTGCTCGCTCGCCGAACCGCCGTCTTCCAATAACTTGTCACCTACTTTCTTCTACGCATGCGCCTTGCTTCCCGTGTCGCCCGCCTGCTTTGTTCTCGAACATCATCCTGAATTTGATACACATTGCACAAAGCGAACCCTCAACACGCATCGCAAAACTTGTCACAACGACGGGCAAAATAGCCAGCCGCAATCGACGAGCGCTCGTTTTCTTTTCAAGTTTTGTGGTCACACGCCGTGGGATGCAGTGGGTATTGAGGGAAACTGGATAGAAAGATTCTGTTCGATAATTGTTCACTCGTCTAGCTTACCACGAAAGCCGCATTTTTCCAAGCGCTCGGGCCATAGCGGGCGCATTTCAGATTATTGACAAATTACATGGCTTTGCCGTTCAAAAGCAAAATTAACCGCAAAGACACGAAGAACACGAAGTTTTTTCTTGAAACCTCTGTGCGCTCTGTGCCTCTGTGGTGAATCCGTACCTAGAACCCGTCAAAGGGCGATGCGCTTTTGTAGTTCCTAGAGCATTCTGCCAAAATATTGAAATACACCCAGGCATGGCTGGCACAGGGTCTCGCCTCGGGCGTACGTTCTGGAATGACAATAATTTGAGGTCAAGGGCAAATACAGAGCGCCCCCGCTTATAGGTAGGCATCGGGCCGCCGGTCTTCAAAAACGGGAATGGCTTGCCGGACGCGATCAACCTCATCCAAATCGATTTCCGCGCTCAAGAGTGCCTCATCTTCGCCGCCTTCGATGAGCACCTGACCCCAGGGATCAATGACCATCGAGTGTCCGCCGAAGGCTGTTCCGCCGGTCTCGCCACAGGCGTTGGTCGCGGCGACGTAAGTTTGATTCTCGATCGCCCGCGCCTTAAGCAGCGTGCGCCAATGCTCGACGCGGGCCAGGGGCCATTCGGCGCATAAGAGGATCAGCTTGGCTTGATCCTTCACGGCGTAGCGGCGGAACAACTCCGGGAAACGAAGGTCGTAGCAAATCGAAAGTCCCGTCACGCCCCAGGGCGAATCCAGCGCGGTCGGGCTCTCGCCCTCGCCCAGCCACAGGTGCTCGTCAAACAGGCGGAAGAGATGTATCTTGCGATAGGCGCCGGAAAGTCGTCCATCCGCCGCGTGCAGCGCCGCGCAATTCATGGCCGCGCCATTGGACCGCTCCAGCACTGAGCCATAGATGGCGATGCGGTACTCCTCCGCCAGCGCGGACAGGCGCGCGAAGCTGCCGGCATGCAACTCGTCAGCGTAGTCTGTGGCGTTTTCCAGGTCGTAGCCGGTCGTCCAAAGCTCGGGCAGGATGACGAGATCGGAGCCACTTTGCGACGCCCCCTCGATAAGCTGCTCCGCCCTGTCGAAATTCGCCTCGACTTGACCGAGCGCGATGTTCATCTGCCCCAGGCTGATCGATAGTTTTGTCATGGACTACCCTTTACTGAATCTCAAGCCGAAGTGTAGTCCAAACAGGGTCCCAAAGCAAGAATCTGCTATCTAAAGCAGAGCAATCGCATCAAAATCATAGTCCATCAATATATCACCAATTCAAACCCAAATATAACCACAGAGACACAGAGCGCACAGAGAAAAGTCACTCAAAATGAAAATTGCGCGCTTTTTTCTACAAATGGTCTTCAGTAGTAAGTGCAAGTAAGTAATGAGAATCCGAAAAAGCGACGAGGTGTAGGGGCGTTTCGCTGAAACGCCCGAAAACAGTTAGTGAAGGAACGGGCGGCACAGCGTGCCGCCCCT
>DAOULD010000110.1:0-50222 GCA_034420635.1 Anaerolineae bacterium
CTGGTACAACCGCCAGCGCCGGCATTCCGCACTGGACTATCTCAGTCCGGTGGAGTACGAGTTGCGTGCCGTTTAGACAAAACCTGTGTCCACTTTTTCGGGTGAAGATCAACATCCCCCGTGAGGCGGGGGACCGAGGGGGCGCTGGGCCGGGGGATGGGGTAGAAATAACGCGTTAGCGCTACTGCAAATCTTACACGTGAACTGGCTGTTGGTCTTTGCTGACCGTTGCATGAGCAGAAGACACATTGCTGCCCGAGAGAAGTCTTAACGAAATATTGATATTACATTAGAATCGGTATATTGTTGAGTCATTAACTGTTAAAACTATTAGCAGATAACATGTTGTAATATTGCATTGGTGCAATTACGCTTGTCACTCCGCGCAATTTACAGGTGCATCGCTGCGCGCAGGGACCGCATCATCCCCACGCGCTCTCGCAAATAACAGAGACCCGTCTGTGCTCTGGCTCAAGCCGTTCGAGGTAACTTCCCTTCCATGAAAAAGCTCGACCGTCGTGTTTTGCGCACCCGGCAGTCCCTCAGCGATGCGATGATCGCGCTTGCTCTCGAGTTTGGTTACGAAGCAATCACGATCAAAATGCTGACGCAGCATGCGGAGATAGGCTATGCCACCTTCTTCCGCCACTTCAAGAGCAAGGATGATCTGCTCTTGCATGTATTGCAGTCGGGCCTGACAGAGATGATGGATCTGCTCAAGCCTGAAATGACCCCTTATGAAGAGGCTTTGATCGCGTACAAACACATCAGAAAGAATCCGGGCGAATTTTCGCTATTCGCGAATCTTCCCCGAGACCATAAGGTGATCGTGATAGTGTTTCAGGCTATCTCCGACTCAATCAAGACGCGGTACATCTCGCGCGACGAGGGTTTCATCCCGCGAGAAATTGCCATCAATCATCTGGCGACATCAGTCATCGAGCTTATCCGTTGGTGGGTCGAACACGATATGAAGTATTCCATCGAACAGATGGCTACGATTCAAAGCGAACTCATTGTCAAGGCGACTGAAATTGTCGCCATCGAGCGCAGCGTTCAGCGGATCAGCGATAGCGCTGCCGACTAACGCGACCGCCTTATCAGTTCCAGCACAGCTCCGCCAAGGACTCCCAATTGAAGGACAATCGCCGTCCCCAGGACAAGCGGGATCGACAAGTCGCGCTCAGCTAGTGGATTGGCAACTGCTGACGGTTTCGCGCTCGATCCGCTGGGCGACATGCCTATGCGAAACACAGGGGATGCCAAGGGAGTTGCGCTGGCAGTTTGAAATGGCGTGGCCGTACTTGCCGTGGTTGACACTGGCGTCTCGACTGGTTGCGTACTCTGTATATCCGCCGGTGTAACGGGGACGGGCGTAAAGGTGCCGTCCTTTGGCGGCACCAGGAATACGCTCCCCGGCTGAATGAGCCTTATATCATCGAGCGTCATGTCATTGATCTCGAGCATATAAGGGATATCCGCCCAGGTATAGCCATAAATTAGCGCGATGTTGCCGATTGTGTCGCCGGTCTGGATTTCGTGTTTGATATTCCCCACATCATCAAGTCCCAATACAAACGAAGGCGCGGCGGGCGCGTTAACCCCAGCGGACAACTGCGCTGCGTTTGCCCGGGACGCCGGCGCGCGGCCCAGCGAATTGCCAAATACGAGCACGTATGCCGTCCCAAATTCTCCGCTTGCGCTGCCAACACCGACATTGTCATAATTGGGACTGGTTATTCCCGCATAATGAATGGGAGATCCCAGCCACCAATTCCAGGCGTCAAGCGCGCTTGCCTGTAAGCCGCGATAAATGTTCTCGCTCACCCAGCTTGATGAGTAGCCCGCGTTTCGCGCGCGCGTCCGTGGTCCAGTGCCGTCGTCTTGTTGATGGCTGACCTTGCCCGTGCGCGCCATCCAACGCGCGTGATTGTTGGCGGCGGCGTTCAAGGCAGCGCTGATGGAATAGGCGGGCAATCCCCGCGATCGCCGCAAACTGTTTATCCGCGCGAGCAGGACGCTCTGGGTATCTTGCGCTGCGGCAGATGAAATCTCGAGAATCACAAGCGCGAGGAAAAGCAGCAGTCGTGGCTTCATGGTTGCCATTCTAGCACTGCCGCCCGGGCTTGCCATCTGACGTTTCTCCAACGTTGATCTTACAAGCTGGGAGCGAGGGCGCTTGGCCATCCCGATAGAAGGGGGACTAAGCCAGCCCAATTCGATCAATCCTGCTTTGGAGCGCGGACCCCCGCATGGTAATATGAAGGTGATCAAAGCTAAGAGGAAACGACAAGCGTATGCAGACTCTTTACATGGATCGGCTGCGACAGGCCGGATACCGACTGACAGAAGCCAGGTTAACGGTTTTGCGAGTCTTGGTTGAAGAGCGCAGGCACCTTACATCGAGGGAAGTGTTGCAGCAAGTTAACCGGATCAATCCCGCGGTCGGTCGCGCCAGCGTCTTTCGTACGCTTGATCTCTTCACGCGCTTGGGCATTGTCCGCCCGGTCTTCCTCAAGTCCAGCCTGACACCCGCCTACGTGATGCTCTACGATGAACATCATCATCATGTTATCTGCACGAATTGCAATCGCTACTTCGATTTTCTTGACTGCGGCTTGGATAACCTGACTACGGAACTGCAAGAAGCGCTCGACTTCAAAATCTCTGGCCATTTGCTGGAATTCTACGGCATTTGCTCCGCCTGCAACTCGTAAGCGATACCAGTTTAGGGCATACTTGTTGCGGAAGATGGAGACGCCCGCATGAGAGATGTCCTTATCGTGAGCGCCGCGCGCACGCCGATTGGCAGCATCCGCGGCGCATTGGCAGCGGTCCGCCCGGATGACCTGGCGGCCCTAGTCCTGCGCGCGGCTGTTGAACGCGCAGGGATTGACGCGGATACAATCGAAGAAGTCTACCTGGGTTGCGCGAACCAAGCCGGCGAGGACAACCGCAACGTCGCGCGCATGGCGCTGTTGCTCGCGGGCTTGCCGGAACGTGTCGCGGGCGTCACGGTCAATCGCTTGTGCGCCAGCGGGCTTAACGCGGTCAATCAAGCCGCGCGCGCCATCCTGGCAGGCGAGGGCGAGGTTTTTGTTGCTGGCGGGGTCGAGAGCATGACCCGCGCGCCATATTCCCTGCCCAAGAACCCCGCCGCCTATGGTCCTTCCGGCAACATAACTGCTTGGGATACCACGCTGGGCTGGCGATACCCCAATCCAAAACTGGAAGCGCGCTACCCGCTGGAAGCCATGGGCGAAACTGCCGAAAACATCTACAGCCTGAGTTGCAAAGGCGAGATCGCAGGAGGAGAGATCAGCCGCGAAGACCAGGACCGCTTTGCCTTGCAGAGCCAGCAGCGCGCGATTGACGCCATCAACCGCGGCTCCTTCAAAGGCGAAATCGTTCCGGTGACGATCCCGCAACGACGAGGCGATCCGGTCATTGTCGATACCGATGAGCACCCCTTTTGTCGCGCGACTGACAATGGCTACGAAGTCGCGACCAGCATGGAAAAGCTGGCGGGCTTGCGTCCGGCTTTCCGCGAAGGCGGCAGCGTCACGGCTGGCAATTCCAGCGGCTTGAACGACGGCGCTTGCGCGCTGGTCCTGATGTCGGGCGACCGGGCGCGTCAGTTGGGTATCAAGCCGCTGGCGCGCTGGATCGGCAGCGCGGCGGCCGGCGTCGATCCCAGTGTGATGGGCTTGGGTCCCGTGCGCGCCACGCGCAAACTGCTGCGCAGGCGCGGTCTTTCCATCGAAGATATTGATCTGGCCGAACTGAACGAGGCATTTGCGGTCCAGGCGCTTGCCGTCTTGCGAGAATTGAAGCTGAGCGAAGCGATAACCAACGTCAACGGCGGCGCTATCGCGCTTGGTCATCCCCTTGGCTGTTCCGGCGCTCGCATCTTGACGACCTTGATACACGAGATGGGACGCCGCGCCCGGCAGGGTGAAAAGATGACTTACGGTCTGGCGACGCTTTGCGTTGGCGTGGGTCAAGGCGAAGCCACGCTGATCGAGAACTTGGGATCAACAACATGAAACGCGTCCCGCAAATGAGCGCGGAAAAGGCGGCGGCGCTGGTCAAATCCGGCGCGGTGATGATGGTCGGCGGCTTTGGTATGACTGGGTCGCCCGTGCATCTCTTGCATGCCCTTGCGGGGCTGGACGTGAAGGATTTGACTTACATCGCCAACAATATCGGCGAGCCGGGTCTGGGCGGGGGACGGCTCCTACGCAACGGTCAGATCAAGAAAGCGATTGGTTCTTACTTCACCAGTAACCGAGAGGTCGTGGAAGCAGCGCAGAGCGGGGCGATCGCCTTCGAATTGATGCCGCAAGGTTCGATGGCGGAGGCGATTCGCGCCGGCGGCGCTGGCATTGGCGGCTTCTATACGCCGACGGCGGCGGGCACCGTCATAGCTGCGGAGGCGGAAACCAGGCAGATCGCCGGCCTTAATCAGGTTTTTGTGCCCGCCTTGCGAGCTGACGTGGCTTTGATCCGCGCCTGGCAGGCTGACAGCGCCGGCAATCTCGTCTATCGCAGGACCGAGCAAAACTTCAACAAGGCGATGGCGACTGCGGCTGATTTGGTCATTGCCGAAGCGGAAGAGATTCTGCCCCTTGGGGCTATAGACCCCGATCATATCCATACCCCTGGCAACTTTGTCGATGTTCTCGCGCAAGCCTCAACGACATTGGCTGACCTGGGTTCTTCAGCGGATATTCGCGCCTCTGGCAAGCAGGTCGACGATCTGCGCATGCGCATTGCGCGCCGCGCCTTCGCCGAATTGCGGGCGGGCGATGTGGTCAACCTCGGCATCGGCATACCAACCTTGATCGCCGATCTGATCGCTCCCGAACACGGCATTATCTTGCACACGGAAAACGGGATGCTGGGAGTAGGTCCCGCGCCGGAAACTGGCGGGGCCATGGACTATCCCGTGAACGCCGGAAAGATACCGGTGACCGCGCTGCCCGGCAGCAGTTACTTCGACAGCGCCGATTCGTTCGCCATGATCCGCGGCGGGCACATTGATGTGGCTGTCATGGGCGGCTTGCAGGTGGACGAAAGCGGAAACCTGGCGAATTGGGCCATCCCGGGCAAGCCCTTGCTCGGCGTTGGGGGCGCTATGGATCTCGCCAGCGGCGCCCGTCGCCTGATCATCACCATGATCCATTGCAACCGCGATGGAAGCCCAAAAATCGTGCCGCAGTGCAGTTTGCCTCTGACAGCATTAGCGGCGGTGGACTTGCTCATCACGGAACTTGCGGTCTTCAGCTTTGAATCGGGCGCGATGCGTCTACAGCAGTTGATGCCCGGCGTCACGCTGGACGAGGTGAAAAGCAAAACTGCCGCTGATTTTGCAAGCTAGGCACTGCCTGGTCTAGAGGTAGCCGTCCATCGCGGCGTAGCGCTCGGTCATCTGGCGCCAGGCGCGCATGAGTTTACCTGTGTTTTCGCCAGGCACGCCCTCGCCGATCGGGACATTGTCGACACTGACCACCGGCATTATTTCTTTAGTGCTGGACGTGAGGATCACCTCGTCGGCGCTTTGGTATTCCGCTCTGTCGATCTCGCGCAGTTCCAGCCGCCCGTCGTCTTTGATGAGCTTGATGACCTCGGCGCGGGTAACGCCCAGCAGCAGGTCGCTTGCCGGCGTGATCCAGGTCCCGTCTTTGAAAATGAAGGTATTGCTGCGCGTGCCTTCTACGACCTTGCCGTCTACGGTATAGATCGCCTCGACGGCATCCCGATTGATTTTCAGCGCTTGTTTGTGCGCGCTGATGCCGGGGATATAATTGATCGTCTTGGCTTCGGGCATATCCCGCCGCATCTCGACAGTAACCACATCGGCGCCACGCTCGTAGTAGCGCGCCGCCATCTGGCTCACAGGCGTCACCATCACTATTAAGCGCGATTCTCCGGCGGGCATGAATCCGTTGGGGCTGTCGCCGCCGGTCACCACCAGTCGGATACCGGACTCGTCGAAATTGTTCCGTCCCAGCGTCTCCATGACGATCTCGTCCAGTTCCTCAATATCCCAGGGGCAATGCAGATCCAATAGCGCTGCCGAGCGGATCAGGCGGCGTAGGTGCGCGCCGAGTTGAAAGGGCTTGCCCCCATAAGTGCGCAGGAAATCAAAGATGCCATATCCGCGCAACAAAGCCAGATCGCTGGCCGGGATCGCCGCATCCGCGGCATCCACGAAGTCACCGTTGACGTAATAGACGCTCATGACCTGTTCATTCCTACCTTTGCTGAGTCAGTAAAGATTATAACCAGCATGGCGGAGCTTGCCACAAGCTAATCCTGCAACGCAGGGCAATTGCTTCAAATGTTTCTTTCACCACAAAGACACTAAGGACACAGAAGTAAGTGCAAGTAAGTAATGAGAATGCGAAAGTGCGTTTATCCAACCTCTCCCCCCGGCCCCCTCTCCATTGCAATGGAGAGGGGGAGCGCTAATTGCGGGACTAGGATTAGATCCAGAACTTTCGCTACAAATGAGATTTATTTGCATTATTTTGTTGATGCTACTGAGTTTAAGTCTTTTACAGGGCAAAGCTCCTCTAAATCTAATCCAAAAAGTTACGAGCATGACTTTTGACCTGTCACCAAATCTGATTTACATCAACAAATAAGCCTATATTTTCAATAAAAAGCTTTTTCTCTGTGCTCTCTGTGCCTCTGTGGTTAATTTTCAGTTTGATTACATATCCTTCTAGTAACACCATTTTATGCGATTGCCCGTCTCCCAACGCAAAATTGGGTCACGGCATACCTGCGCAGCCTGGCTAATTTGCGTTATGATTTGCCCATGTAATCTCAGTCTCAAAGGTCCCCTATGCGCGATGTTGTCGTAATCGGCGGCGGTCTGAGCGGTCTTGCAGCCTGCTATGAACTTGAAAAGCATCGGATCCGCTATACCCTCATCGAAGTCAAAAAGCGCTTGGGCGGGAGTATCGTCTCTACCGCGGCGGATGGCTTCATCGCGGACGCCTCTGCCTTTGCCGTCGCGAGAATTGAAGATGCGCCGCTGCTCAGCGAGCTAAGTTTGGAGGAAGATCGCTTCGAGTTCGAGCCGGGGCAATTCGGCTTTTGCGGCGGTACACAGTCTTTGACAGGCGCGCTGGCGCAGCGACTGAAAGGCGCGCGGCTGATGCGTATGGCAGTCAGCTCAATCGGAAGGGTCGACGGGCGATTCACGCTCTGCCTGGAAAACGGACTTCTGCTCGACGCTGGCGCGGTAATCGTCGCGGCGCCAGCCCGCTATGCCGAGCGGATGCTCTTTAATCTGGCGCCGGACGCGTCGGATTGGCTGCGCGCCTACGACTACGATTCGATATGTCGCGTTTCACTTGGCTATCACAAGCGCGACCTGCCTCGTCGACGCATTCGTCCCTATAGCGTGATCTATCCCTTCGTCTTCGCGACTGATTCGCCAGGACGCGTGCCGGACGCGGATCATCTGCTGCTGCAAGTGGGCCTGCGCGCCTTTAGCGATCTTTCTCCCGCAGAAATAATCGGGCAGGTCATTGCGCACTATGGCTGCGGCGAAAATCCGCTTTTCGCGCGCGTCGACCGCTGGAACGAGTCCGATCCCTTGAGTTGTTACGACGACGATCATGCCGCGAATGTTTCGGCGATCCGCGCTCGGCTTCCCGCAGGCATCAGCTTGATCGGCAGCGACTATTGCCTGGCGCCGCCGCAGAAGGGCGGTGTCGCGCGGCTTGACGAGCGCTTGCGCCAGGGCAGGCAGGCGGCCCGCGCCGCGCTCGATTTCTTGAATGTAGATTGAATGTGGAGAAGCGATCATGAACCGCGCCATACGCGCCTTCTTTCGGGCGCTGCGAATGACGCTGCGCGGAGAGAGCTACCTGCCGGCTCATTACCGACCGCTGACAGCCTGGATGGACGCGGTCGGGTCGCAATTGTCCTTGGTGCTTGATACCGCGGACGAGCACGGCTTTGATCAAGACCGGCGTCAAGACTTGCGACTCAAGCTGGATGGGCGCTTGACAAGTTTTGAACAGTCCCTACAGATGCTGCGCCACAACCTGAAGAACGAATACCCGCGCTTGATTCGCCTCAACGATCCTTATTCGATGATGGTTGTGGGGTCGATCAATATGAATGACCAATACCGTGTAAGCCGCTTCCTCGAAGATGGCTTGATCGAGTCGCATCCGCTGCGGCAAGCCCTTGAAGATCTTAACGAGCGCCTGCTAGAGCTGCCGCAGATTGAATTCCCGGCAAGCGCGGAATAGACCCTTGATGCCGCCTGTCAAGGCGCGAAGGATACAGAAGTAGTTCCAAAGATGGGATCTCGGAAAGAGCCGCCAATTCGCCTAGAATCCGACATTTCAGCAATTACTCTTCATTTTCTTTGTCGTTGTCTTCCTTAGTTTCCTGGCGGATGCCAAATAATGACAGCAATCGGGATTTCCAGAACCGAAGAGTAGCCAGGATGCCAACGACAACGGCAATCAGCAATTGAACGATAAGGCTGCCCGATCCTGGATCCAAATAAGCAAACAATACTCTAAGCCCGGCAACTGTAGTTGCGAACTTGAGGGTGGAAACGAAATGCTTCATCCGATTGTCTCCGTCTGCTGATACTGTCAAATTGGGGGGAGTAGGCGGGTTGAGAGCCCAATTTCGATTTTATGACATTGTTCCATAGCTTTGTCATTTCCCTAAGTATCTTGCGGTTACGTCTCGCTGCTCAAACGGAGCTTTGTACCCAAGCGGTAGATCGAATAAGCGGTCGTCATTCACCTCATAATTGGCCTCAAAGATCTCGTTGAATAACAAAGGAAATGAGTTTATCAGCGTAAATGGCTTGGGAAAACTGATTGAATGGAAGCCCGGCAAACGGTAAGCCACATATGGTGAAAAGTGAACCAATTTTCTAAATTCCTCATCGCCGTCAACGTAAATAGCGCCGTGATCGGCTTGGAACATAATTACCGGCGGATTCCGCGACTCCTGCAGTATTGTATCAATCATCTCCAGAAACATGGAGTTGACAAATTTGTGTTGCGCAATGAATTTGTCATTGCTGGGATGCCAATCTGCCGGGAGAAACTCCCCAACCTCGTCAAATACGATCGGAAGATGCGGCTTCAGCAAATGAATAACCGTGAATGTCGCTTCCGGCATACGAGCAACCAACTCAACTTCATCAACTGTATCTAGGAATCGCCCTGGAGCATAAAGACCATAAGGCTCGGAATCATCCTGAGAGATCGCCGCATACAGTCGAGCACTCACAATTCGTAACAGAGTTGTTTCCAAGTACAGTGGCGCAAATGACTGTTTATAGTAATGCGCAAGATCGGGAATTACTTTTCTGTTCTTCGGTAAGTCTTCCAGGACTGTCGAAGAAAAATTGTTTTGATTAACTTTAATTGCAATTGTGCCGCCAGGCGTAAAATCGCGGGTGATATCGGCAGTTGGACTAGGCATCCAGAACCCCGACAGGAACTGGACATAGGTGTAGCCAAATTGCTTGAGCAGACGCCCGACCTTGTTGTCGGTTATCGCAAAGCGCAAAAAGTCTAGGTCTGTATATGGCGATGGATTGTTATCAAAGTATTGCATGTTCAGGATTGACGCAATGGAGTGCAATGTTACGTTGTAGTTGCTCTGTGCATGCTCGACTACGATGAATCCTCGATCCTCCAAGGCTTGGGTAAAGGCCGAGTTGTCGAAAGCAACAGCCTCTCGCAGCAAGCTATCTTTGAGATATCCGTCCGGTATGATGTAGTAGATATCTGGATGGGTAGACGAGTCGTAAACCTTCGGACTTGCGCCTTCGGCAGTCGAGGGATTTCCATAGGCTGAAACGGGTTGCACATTGATCGACTTGGACAGATAACTCGAAACAATCTTGGTACCGGGTATCGCCAGCAACACCAGCAGAATCAAATTGAGCGCCGGGGTGACGGGCTCGAAAACTTGGCTGGAAGCGCTTCGCCACAATATCAGGAGCAAGATCGCCAGGGCAATCAGCCAGAACAGCGACCACAGGAATAGCGATCTTGGCGCAAAAACCAGCATATACAGGTGCCCGCTCAATGAAAAGACGAGGCTGCAGACGCTCAACATGAAGGCGGCCTTGTGTCTGCAAGGAATGACTCGGTTTGCGACAAGAAAGGCCAATATAGTCGCAGCCAACATTACTCCGCAGACGCGGAGCACTTCACGGTCATTGACTAGTCCAAGATTTTCCGAGTACAAGTGAAGAATCGGATAGATGCCCAAGAGCCAGACATAGAATGGTTGCTTCAACGCCGACCCAAGCTTGTCAAACATAGCAGTTTGATCTCATGGATAAAAGATACGAGTAATAATGACCAATTTATGAAGTTTCGCAACTGATCTGGCAAAAAATATATCCAGTATTGTATCGAAATCGGTTGAAATTAAAATAATTCGTTTCACTACAAATGCGCAAAGAGCACGGAGAGCAACAATACTGTAGAATATTCTCGGCGCTCTCGGTGTCCTCGGTGGTTAAAATGAATTTCAACCGAAATGGATACACTACCGAACGGGCGGCACAGCGCCACGCGTAGGTCGCGTAGACACTGATCGCCTCTCGGCTCTACGGGTTTCGACAGCAATGGCGGTGTAGAGGCGACCAACCTGGTCGCCCGCTTATCGCCTGCGCAAGCCGCCGCAACTCATTTAGTTTTCCAGTTTGAACCCCCTAGGGAATGAAAAAACTAAACCCATACTCCCGTTGGACAACTTGTGTTGTCTTGTCCAACGGGAGTGTTCTTGGACGCGGGCGACATGGTATGGCGGGCGAGCAGATCGCGCGCCCCTACAATCTCTGTGCGCTCTGCGCCTCTGTAGTGAATCCATAGGCGGCTTTCACTGAAGGCGCTCTGGTCGAGGAACGGGTCCGCATAATCGAAAATCTAACGCAAGCTCTCCCAATCAGTTAGTTAGTTCGTCCTCCCCTAAGGATTGGACAGGACGAACTAACTGAACCCACACTCCGTTGGACAACTTTTGTTGTCTTGTCCAACGGGAGTGTTCATGGGCGCGGGCGAGCAGATTGCTCGCCCCTGCAATCTCTGTGCGCTCTGCGCCTCTGTGGTGAATCCCTAGGCCGCGGCAGGGCGGAATCCCGCCCATATTCTGCTTCAGACTCGAGCATGATATACTAGGGTCGTTAAGTCCCTTGTCCACGCCTACGCCGAGGACGTCATGTCTTTCCTTGCGCCCATCGCCTTCGCTGGTCTCGCCCTTGGGATACCGATCCTGTTGCTTTACATGCTGCGGCTGCGCCGTCGGGAACTGTTGATTTCGAGCACATATCTTTGGCAGCAGGTGATCAAGGATACCGAAGCCAATACCCCGTGGCAGCGCTTGCGGCGGAATTTGCTGCTCTTCTTGCAGTTGCTCATCTTGCTGGCGATGGTTCTGGCTTTGGCGCGCCCCTTCATAACAGTGCCCACCGTCAGCGCGGGAAAGATCGCTTTGCTACTGGACGCCTCCGCCAGCATGGCGGCGACCGATCTCGATGGACAGTCGCGCTTTGACGCGGCGATAGAACGGGCGCTGGGACTCGTCAACAACATGAATCCGCAGGACATCATTTCCTTGATCCGCGTAGCGGATATCGCTGAACCGCTGACCGCGTACACCGACGACAAACTGAGTTTGCGCCGGGCGCTCGAAAGCATGACCGTTAGCCAGGGCGGCGCGGATTGGGACACGGCATTGACGCTGGCGGCTGCGGGCGCCGCGGGCGCGGACAACTTCAGCATTGTTATGATCTCCGACGGCGGCATCGGAGAGATCGGCAGCTTGCCCGCCAATATCCCGCAGCCGATCTACCTGCCCGTTGCTCGGTCAGCCTCTAACGTGGCCATTACCGCCTTGGCGACCCGCGCTTTGGCGGGTCAGCCGCCGCAGCTCTTCGCGCAGGTGACCAACTATGGCGATGCGCCCGCCGATATCTCGCTGGTAATTCGCCTCGACGATGTCCTGCGTCTGTCCCGCAGCGGCAGCATCCCAGCGCGCAGTCAATTGCCAATCCCCTTCGACGAGCCGATCAATCAGGATTTCGAGACGCTCTCCGCCACCTTGACCTTTGATAACGAGGTCGAGGACTATTTGGACTTGGACAACCAAGCCTGGACCGTGCATAGCGAAGTCAATACCCGGCGCGTCTATTATGTCTCGGGGGGCGGCAACCTGTTCCTGGAGCAAGCCCTGCGCAGCCTGCCCGGCGTCCAGACCTTTCGCGGCAATCCCGAAAACCGCGGCTTGCCCGGCGAACGCTTTGATCTCTACGTTTTCGACAACTGGCTGCCCAACGAACTGCCCGACGCCGATTTGCTCATCATCAATCCCCCTAATGCCACCGCGCTTTTCTCGGTCGGTTCGAGTGTGGATACGGGCGGGAATATCGAGGTGTCCGCAGTCGAATCCCCAATCACCGCCTATGTCGACCTGGACGAAATGAGCTTGCTGTCATTTCGCGACCTGCGGGCTGATTGGGCGGAACCGCTCATGCGAGCGGCGGCTGGCGATTTGCTGCTGGTTGGCGAGGTCAACGCGCGTCAGGTCGCTATCTTTTCCTTCGACCTGCGCGATTCCAACTTGCCGCTATTGATCGCCTGGCCCGTTTTGATGGCCAACCTGCTTGATTGGTTCTCGCCGGCGGAGATAGTGTCCTTGCCCGATGGTTTGAGCGTGGGAGACGCGCTGGTGATTCAGCCGCCGCTCTTCGCCGAAAGCGTGCGGGTGACCGCGCCGGACGGGGGCGTACAGGTATTGCCGGTGCGTGGCGATGCGCTGGTATACAGCGATACGCGCCAACTCGGGATTTACCTGCTGGAGATTGTGGTTGCTGGCGAGGTCAAGCAGCGGCAACACTTTGCGGTCAATCTCTTCGCCACCGGGGAAAGCGATATCACGCCGGTGGCGGAGGCCGACCTTGTGTTGGGCGGGGGCGCGGTTCGCCTTGATGCGGAAGATCAACTGGGCTTGCGGGAGTTCTGGATAGTCGCCGCCCTGTTGGCGCTGTTGCTGCTGCTCATCGAATGGGTGGTCTATCATCGCCGCTTGACGACACCGACGCTGCTGCAACCGCGGGCGCATTCGCGCTTTCAATTGCCTTTCATGCGAAGTTCTTGAGCTTGATGACGGATTCAAAGGACTTCCGCCCATCAGTGTGACGAATATTCTGTAGATAGACGCTGCGCAGCCCGGTCATGGCGCCAAAATGCGATTCATGCGCGGTCTCCACGAAACTGCCAACAACGATGGCTGGCTTGACGACGGTCTGGTTGATGCCGGGGAAGGAAGCCAGCCGCCGGGCGATGCCGTACGCGGGATCCAAATGTAAAGCATCTTGCAGGTCTTCCGCCGCTTCGGGAGCGCTGTTGCTCTGTGGATAGGCGATATCGTCGAGCCATTCAGCCGCGATGCTTTCCGGCGGCTTGGCGGCGGGGGCCGTGAGATAGGGAATCTTGCCCGGCGACAGATACTGCGCCGCGGGCGCCGTGCGGAGCGTCAAAGTGCCGTAGACATGGCAAAGGCGATTCAAGTAATTTGCCTGGTTCCTGCGGATATCTGAAACCGAGAGGAGGGCTGCTTTCTCGCTCAGGGCTTGCTCCAGGCGGACCCCGCTTTCACCGATGAAGAGCGTGAAGTCCCCGCGGTAAACAGCGGCTGTGATGATCTCCAGGCGAGGCGCTTCCTCGGCGTCGATGATTCTCACCCAGGCGCGCGCCGGGTCGTGGACCCGAAAATTTTGATAGCCCGTTCGCTGCGGCGGGCTTAAGCGCGACAAGCCGTGCCAGAGCGTAGAATCGCTGTGGATGCACTGCCCTTGAAGCGCAAGCGGATTCGCTGTTTTGGCTTCCGTGAACCAAACTTGCTCGAATCGGGTAGCGGCTCGGTTAAAGGCGGCAACCACAAGAACGCCGTCGATATTGACAACTTGGTCGACGTACCGCTCGGGGCGTCCCAGGATATCTTCAATGCTGGCTTGCATGGCTCATCTCGGCTTGAGAGCGCTCAGGCTTGGCTTGCTAGGACCGCTTTCAGCGACAGCAGGCAACGGACAGATTGCTTGATATTATATCAGGCAGGGCTGGCTCAGGCGAAATAGCGGCGAAGACGACCCGAAAGCCGCTTGTATCGGCAATTAACCAGTTGGAAGCTATCGCAGTCGTGGAAGGCCATGAACTCCTCGATAGCCTTGATCAAGCCCTGACTGAGCGCCGCCGTCTGTTTGGCGCCTTTTTCCAGGTGCAGCGCGTTGAAGATCAGACGCTTGCGCTTGCGATCGACCTTGGGATCAATGCGCCCGACCAATTCGCAGCCGTGCAAAATCGGCATGACATAATAGCCGTAAATGCGCTTGGACTTGGGCGTGTAAACCTCGATGCGATAGTGGAAATCCCAGAGCGCCAGGTCGCGATCTCGGTCCCAGAACAGGTTGTCAAAGGGCGAGAGGAAGAGCGTCATTTGCGGCTCGTGCAGCCCGTTCTGAATCTCATCCAGCGTCTCCAGGTCGTCGCGGTGGATATAGGCGGCGTCCTTCCAGCCTTGGACCGCTACGGGAATCGCCTCTCCCGCGCCCAGCATGTCTTGCAGCGCGTCCGCCGCCGTGCGTTTGTACAGACGATGATAGTCGGCGACCTGATTGGCGGTAGCGATGCCCTGGTGGCGCAGACCCCGTTCGACCGCCCAGCGCTGGTAATCAGCAAAGGTTTTATCAAGTGTCATGCCGCGTCCAGCCAGGACGCGCTCGGTCAGGTCGTAATAGCGCTGGAAGTTGACGCGGTGGCTGACCATCAGTTCGCCCAGGTCAAACAAGTATTCCAGCGCCACCTTGGTCGGTTTCCAGTTCCACCAGCCGCCGGGTCCGCGGCGTTCGCTTTGCAGGTCTTTCGAGGATGTGGGACCGCGCTCGCGAACCGCCTCGCGCACACGAGCGACGATTTCTGGCATATCGTCGCCGAGTTGGTCCAGGTGCCAGCGCGTCTCTTTGAGCTGCCGCTGCTGGATCGAGGCGTGGAACCAGGGATAGTGCGCCATGGGGATCTGGCAGATGGCATGCGCCCAGCTTTCGAAAAGAAGACCTTGATCGAGCAGGGCATCGAGATCGGCGGGATTGTAGAGCCCGGCGCGAGCCAGCATGACGAGGTAGTGACTGCGGGCGACCACGCTGATGGAATCGAGTTGCAGCAAGCCGATGCGCTCAATGACGCGCTTGAGCTGGGCTTGGTCGGCCGCAGGCGGGCGCTGGTGCAAGCCTTGTTTGTAGACGGCGAGGCGTTTGACGGTGTCTCGGGTGACGGTGATGGGCGCGGGCATGGCTGGGATTTTAGCATGGGATTTCTGGATTCACCACAGGGGGGATTCTAACCACCGAGGACACCGAGAGCGCCGAGAACTTATTGGCGTGGATTCAGTGGTTGGGATATTTGTCGTATAATGTAAGACTGTTTTCGATGTGATCAATCGATTAGGAGATCAATCACGTGGTTGACATTTGGGATGAAGCGCGGGTACAGCAGTACATTGATGATGGTGTAGAAGAGAGTCTGAATTTGGACTATAAGGCCGCAGGGGCTTTGGCGAAAACGGACGGCAAACGAAAAGAAGTCACGAAAGATGTTTCCGCAATGGCGAATTCCGATGGCGGAATCATAATTTACGGCGTAACAGAAAATGGCCACCTACCCGGTAACATTGATCCAGTCAATCGTCAGGAATTCTCTAAGGAATGGCTAGAACACGTAATCAGCAACATACGTCCCAGAATCGACAATCTGAAAATCCATCCAGTTACCATTGGCAGTTCAGATTTTGATGTAGTTTATATTGTGGAGATTCCTCAAAGTCACACGGCGCATCAAGCCACGGACAACCGATACTATAAGCGGCACAACTTTGAGTCTGTGCCCGTGCAACATTACGAGATACTTGACATCTTGAACAGGCAGCAACATCCGCGGATCGAACTGCGTTTCACCATAGCGGTCAAGACGATCAAAATCATACGCCAACATGAATTGAGTAATTTTCCACTAAATCCGCAGAGGGTGACGCGGAAGTCGAAGGAGTGCGAACTGCGAATTGCATTGGTCAACACCGGGAAAGTTTTTGCTCGGTTTGTCGAGGCTATAATAAAAGTGCCGAATCATATATTGCACGAAAGCAAACTTCCCCGAAGTAGCAATAGATCAGACAGACTCGATCCTGGAAGCCTGGTATCCTTCAAACGAAGAAATACTCGACGCGACGTCGTTGGGGTCTCTGGTTCGGGCATACATGTGTATCCGAATTATGGACCGGCGCGCCACGTGCCTGTTTTCCCAGACCAAAATATGGCTGTAGATGACATTCGTCTAATTGACGATTTTTCACCCGCAATGATGAAAGATTGCGTAATAGCGTGGACTACATACGCTGATAATGCATTACCAAGATTTGGCGAAGTTACTATGAAGGATGTTCAGGTTGTGAAGGAAACTGATACTAGATTCAAGTAAAGCCATGATTAGAGAAGTGATTACTAACTTCAGTATCATGATGGCGAAGCTTTACCACCACCGGACGCCGGATCAGATGACGGTCGACTACGGCGTCACGTTGGCGCAAGTGTATGCAGCGCTGGCGTATTAATATCTGCAAGGACGAAATCGATACTGAAATCCACGACCAGATCGAGAAGGCTCGCGAGCTTAGAGATAAACGCGTTGGCAGCCGGGTTGTGACAACTTAAGGAGACTAGCTTGAGTTCAGCAAGCGAAATACTAAGACGACGAAGCAACGCAGAGTTTTTGCTTGAATCACTGCTTGAACAGCCGGGCACAGTTAATGTAATTCATTATGCATGTGAGAGTTTCAACGATCCCGGGAGCGAAAACTCGCCCCGGATAACTGTAATTGCAATAAGAAAAATGGACAGCGGCCAAACAGTTACATTTTCACTTGATCACGAGGCGGAACTAGCAAATATTTCTGTTTCTAAAATCAGAGAAAATCTCGACGAGCTAGAACGAAAAATGCTATGTAAATTCTATGAATACGTTCGCATGAACAGAAGTTGCAAGTGGTTACATTGGAATATGCGAGATACAACTTACGGATTCAACGCAGTAGCAAACCGATACAGGATTTTGGGAAAAGAACCTACTGAAATATCAGACGCCCTGTTGTTTGACTTGTCGCATATTCTCGTCGACATCTATGGCGAGAATTATGTTGGCCACTCGAGAATGAAGACCTTGTTAGAGTTAAATGGACGTATGAACAGAGATTTTCTGACAGGCGCAAAAGAAGCAGAAGCATTTGCACAAGGGAAATATAACCAGATTAGCAAGTCGACTCAGCGAAAGACGCACGAATTTGAAATCATTGCCAAGAAAGCGCGAGAAAAGTCGCTTAAGACCGAAAACAGTTTGTATGGACAGTACGGACTATGGCTAAAAGTACAGTTAATTATTGAAAGTGTGCACGCTCACTGGGTCTTCAAATTGTTCGTCGTTGCGAGCGTTATATATTCGAGCTTAAACATCTTGGCTTTACTACTCAGTCTTTTATGGACGGGCTAGATTCACTAATTCTCCAAAGAAATGCTGCAGAATACTCCTCACTCAAACACCAACTGATGCACCGGCGTGAAATACTGCCGGTAGGTCAACCAAGCCGCGACCAAGCCCGTAAAGGTCGCCGCGCCCACCAGCATGTACATCACGATGATCTGCAACTGCACCGCCTCCAGCGGCGACGCGCCGGCCAGGATCATGCCGGTCATGGCGCCGGGCAACTTGATCAGCCCCACGGTTTTGGTGGTATCAATGATGGGCGTCAGCGCGCTCTTGATGGTCCGCTGGAATTGCGTCAGCGAGGCTTGGCGGCTCGTCGCGCCCAGCGCCAGTTTGCTCTCGATCAAGCCGCGCTGGTCATGAAAATCGCTGCTCAGCCGCGTGATGACCAGGGTGGCGGTGGTCATCGACGTGCCCAGGATCATGCCGCCGATGGGAATGATGTCCTTGGGCACGAAGTCGAAAACGCCCAGCGCCACCAGCAGCGCCAGCGTCATGGCTGTGCCGAATCCGATCGAGAGCAGCGAAATGAGTTGCGCCTGCGGCGTCTTCTGGGCGCGTTTGGCGGTGGTGCGCCCGGCGATGACGGTCATCACCAGCAGAATGGCGACCGTGAAGATCGGATCGTGCAACTCGAAGACCAGTTCCAGCACATAGCCGATGGCGATCAACTGGACGAAGCTGCGGAAGGTGGCGATGAAAAGGTCTTTTTCCAGGTCGGAGTCTTGCCAGCGCGAGACGGCGGCGGCGATCAAAATAAAGGCGATTGACATCAAGACGCGCTCGATGCCTTGCATGCCAGCGAATATGTCGGGCATGGGAGCCTCCTTCGGCTTTACCAACTCAATTCGGGATTCTTGAAGGGCACCAGCGCCATGATCAGCGCGTGTACGTAATAGGCTTGACGGTCGACCACATCGTCGGTGAGCAAGCCGATGGCGCCGTTGGCTTGCTTGGAATTGTCGCGCTTGAAAACCGTGTCATCGGCATGGCCCAATTCCATGCCGCCGCGCACCAACCGAGCAACTTCGTCTGGCAAAAAGAAGACGGCTGTCTGTCCGCGCCCGATGCGACCGCTGCGGTCCAGCACGACGACCCAGGCGAAACAGCTCATGCCCAGCGGACTGTCTTCAACCCCGCCTTCGATACCCACCCAGAAGTCGCTTTCCCGGCGGGCAGCGCGCGCATTCTCGGCGCGCGCCAGGGCGCCAGCCATGGTCTCCCCGCGCGACATGGGCTGGTCGGCGACCCCCGAGGGCGCAGAGACGCCAACTACATCATAGTCATCGCGCGCGAACATGCGACTGAAGGCGGCGCGCGCAGCATTCAACTTGACCGGATTCTTCGAGGCGACAGTGATTCTTGGCATGGGCGCTCACAGATAATAGAAGTGCGGGCTGGTATCGTATACAACTCTAACAAGAATTGACGCCTTATCCAAAGACCTTTGCGGAGCGCGGCGATACTGATACACTAGGTGAAGGGGCGCTTGAGCAGGATTTTTTCATGTTAAACGATGCCAAAACTGACATTCGCATCCGCAAGGCTGTGACGGAGGATCTGATCGAGTTGTCCGATTTTATCGTGCCTTTTGTGCAGAGCGGCGACCTCTTGCCCCGCACATTTGACGAACTGGAAGATCTGCTGGAGACCTCCTTCATCGCTCGGCTCGACGGCAGAATCGTGGGCTGCGCCGCGCTGGAGATTTATAACAAGAAATTATGCGAGATCCGCAGTCTGGCGGTTGATCCGGCGGCACAGGGCTTGGGCATCGGCAAGAAGTTGGTCGAGGCTTGTGTGGCGCTGGCCGAGCGAGAGGGCATTTACGAGATCATGGCGATCAGCGTCGCCGAGGATTTCTTCCGCTCTTGCGGTTTCGACTTCACCTTGCCCAACCTCAAGAAGGCCTTTTTTCTGCAAACGCGCGATTCGATGTAACCTTAGTCCTGCGCTGTTTCAGCATGAAAATCGACGTATTGGCTTTATTCCCGAGCATGTTCGAGCCGGTCATGTCGCAGAGCATGATGTGGAAGGCGCGCGACCGCGGCTTGCTGGATTTCCAGGCTCACGATATCCGCGACTACGCCGTCGACAAACATCGTGCCGTCGATGACAGTCCCTACGGCGGCGGCGGCGGTATGATCCTCAAGCCGGATGTCTTGGTACGGGCGATTGAAGCGGTCAAGGCGTATGACCAGAGTCCCGTGATCTTGATGTCGCCGCAGGGTCGTTTGTTGACGCACACTGTCGCGGTTGAATTGTCGCGACATGCGCGTCTCATCTTGGTTTGCGGCCACTACGAGGGGGTCGACGAACGCGTGCGCGAACTCGCGATCAATGATGAGATCAGCATCGGCGACTATGTGCTGACCGGCGGTGAATTGGCGGCGATGGTGCTGATCGACGCCGTCGTGCGGCAGATCCCCGGCGTATTGGGCGCCGAGGGCGCGCAGGACCGTGACAGCCACTCCCATGGATTAGACGGATTGCTGGAGGGTCCCCATTATACACGCCCGGCCGAATTCCGCGGCTTGGGCGTACCGGCCGTCCTGACAAGCGGGCATCATGCCGAAGTCGATCGCTGGCGCAGGCGGCAGGCGCTCAAGCGCACCTGGCAGACGCGCCCGGATCTGCTGGCGGGGGCTGAACTCAGCGACGAAGACCTGGCTTTTCTTGCCGGCTTGATTGAAGAGGCTGGCGACTGATTATCCCGTTTCCTGCAGGCCCGCTTCGTCTCCTTCCGCGAAGGCGAGGGCGCGCTTGTCTCCGCTTTCCGGATCCAGCATCGCCTCCACTGTATCTTCGCGGACGACGCGCCCCTCATCCAGGAGCAGTACGCGGCTGCCGATCCGCCGCGCCTGTTCGATGGAGTGCGAGACCCAAATCATCGTGAGTCCCGTCTCGCGGCGCAAACGAAGCAGGGATTCTTCCACGCGGCTGGTGGCGATGGGGTCGAGCGACGAAGTCGGTTCGTCCAGCAAGAGCAGGGACGGATCAAGCGCCAGGGCGCGCGCGAGCGCCAGACGCTGCTCCTGCCCGCCGGAGAGCGCTTCCGCTGTCTGATCGATGAGCTCGACATTCAGCGATGTCTGGCGCATCAGGTCAATGACATTTTCGCGGGAGAGCGTTTTGCCGTGCAGGGCTGCGCCAAAGGCGATATTGTCGGCCAGGCTGCCCTCAAAGGCGGCTGTTTTCTGGAAGATCATGCCGACTTTGCAGCGTAGCTCGGTGACCGGCATGTCGTAGATCGAGGCGCCGTCAAGCAGGATGGTTCCCGCGGCGACATCGTTTAGCCGGTTGATGCAGCGCAGCAGGGAGCTCTTGCCGCTGCCGCTGGGACCGATGACCACCAGCAGTTCCCCCGCGGCGACCTCGAGATCAATTTCGCGCAGGACAGTCTTCCCGCCGCGCTGTAGCTGAAGATTCTGGATGGACAGCTTGGACATGATCCGGGCTTCTCTGACACGCAATATACTGGGTCCATTGTAACGCGGATTGGCGAACTCGCTATCTATAGTATCAGGACAATCGCTTCAAATTTTTTTCACCACAAAGACACGAAGAACACAAAGTTTAAGTTTTATTACAAGACAAAACTCCTCTGAATCTGCGTAACAAAGGGGATAGTGACTTGTCACTGAAGACCATTTGTAGAAAAAAGCGCGCATTTTTCATTTTGAATGACTTTTCTCTGTGCACTCTGTGCCTCTGTGGTTATATTTTGGTTTGAATTGCTGATATATTGATGGACTATGATTTTGAAGCGATTGCCCTGTGTATGGTATTGCGTCCTTTGTGTCATTGCGCCGGGGATGGTAGACTTGAGCCTAATTGAGCGGCAGCAAGAGGAGAGTACTCGATGGAAATGACAATGACCTGCGCGGAGGAATCCCGCGCGGCAGAGGAGAGGCTGGCCGGCACCTTCAAACCGGCTGACACCTTCTTCCTGATCCAGACCAGTTTGGCGGAATATGGCGGATGGGGAGGCGAGATCGTCAAGAAAGCCGGCGCATCCGGCGGATTCGCGCCCTATTTGCAGCATCTGATGCGGGTGCCGCGCGCCAAGATTCTATTCATTCGGCGCCCGGCCTCCGACGGCAAGAATTTCTATGTTGCTGTTACCAATCAAGGGCAGCCAAGGATTTATCACACGATACTGACCGACTATGATGAGCTATTGACGCTGGATCTTGACAGCATAGGCGAGGATCGCTGTCCGCGCGTCAATGACTACGACATGCACGACGAGGGCGAACTCTATACCGTTTGCACCAACGGCCGGCACGATCCTTGCTGCGCCGCGCTCGGCACGCCCTTTTATCAGGCGCTGATCGAGCATGCCGGGGAAGACAAAGTTTGGCAAACGTCGCATATTGGCGGCCATCGCATGGCGGCGACCATGATCGCCTTTCCACAGGGCGTCGTTTACGGACATCTGGATCCCTCGGATGCCGAAGCGGTCGTGACCAATCACCGCGCTGGCTACCTGATGACGCACAAGTATCGCGGGCGCGGCGCCTACGCGGGTCACCGCCTGGACGGCGACGCGCATCAAGCGGTTGGCGCCGCCGAGGGGTCCATCCGGGAGCGAGCGCGGCTCTATGCCGATGCTGATCTGCGGCTGTCGGAAGTGATCGCCACCGGCGATCAGCGCTGGCGGATAAGTTTTCTTGACGGCGGCGGAGCGCGGCATGATGCCGATGTCAACATGGGCATGTCAGCGCCGCGGCAGACTTCTTGCGGCGACGCGCCCAAGCCGATGCCCCAGCACGAAATCGCGATATTGACCTAGGTCCTGCGCTGGCAAAGGGCTTGAAGCCATAATGGCTGTGTCCGGGCAGACTTTCTCCGAGAACGAGTTCTGGTCCCGCGCGGTTGTTTATGCTTTGCATTAGCCCGTGCAAGCGAAGAAAACCATGTCCTACCTAGCGCCTTCCAAGCAGCCGCGGCCGCGGAACTCGCTGATCGTTTGGCTTCTCAGGTTCGTCCTGCTGAGCTCGATTGGCGCGATCTTGTTGGTCTTGCTGCTTTCGATTCTGCTAATCGCCTGGCAGCTTGTATTGCGGGACCGGGTCGTGCCGGGCGTGAATGTCGGCGGCGTCGACTTAAGCGGCTTGACCGCGGCGGAAGCGGCGGCCGCGCTTAACGAAGAATTTTCTCCGCTGACCGAGACAATTTACACCCTGCGCGATGGCGAACGCGCCTGGCAGGCGCGGGGCAGCGAACTGGGATTGCGAATCGCGACCGAGGACATGCTGGCTCGCGCTTTCGCGGTGGGGCATTCGGGAGAGGCGCTCGACGATATCACCGCGCAAAGCCGGGCTTGGATCAGCGGCGAGCGACAGCCCCTGCGTTTGATCTTTGATGAAAATGTCGCGCTGGATTATCTGCGTCTTTTGGCGACCCGCATCAACCGCGATCGGCAAGACGCCAGCTTGCGCATCGTTGACGGCGAGGCCCAGGTTCAGCCGGGTGTGACCGGGCGGGCGCTCAACATACCGGTGACGCTCGCGCGCTTGACCGCGACCTTGCGCGCATCTGCCGAGAGCGTCGACATTGAAGTCGCGGTCGATGAGCGCATGCCGCGGCGCTGGAATATCGAGGAGGCGGCGCTGCGCCTGGAGGCGGCGCTCTCCGGTCCGGCGCAGCTCTTCGCCAGCGATCGCGATGGTGGTCCCTTGGGTCCCTGGACTGTCACGCCCGAGCAGATACGCGCTTTGCTGAGCGTCAGCTTGCGGGACGACGGTCCGGAAAAACGCTACGATGTGTCGATAAACGCCGAGGCGTTCAGCGCGTTTCTGCGCTCGCTCGCGCCCGGGCTGATCATCATTCCGGTCGACGGCCGTTTCGATTTCAATCCGGGGACGGGTGAGCTAATCGCGCTAAGTCCGTCGCGGGGCGGGTGCGAGTTGAACATCGAAAAGACGATTGAGCAGTTGGAAAAAGCGATTTTCAGCCGGGAATCAAGGTTGGCGCCGATGGTCTTCGATTACAGCCTGCCGCGCTATCACGAGGGCCTTTCGGCATCGGCGCTTGGCATCAAGGAATTGGTGGCGGAAGCGACGACCTATTATTGGGGTTCCACGCGGAACCGGCGAAGTAATATCGCCGTCGGCGCCGGGAAGTTGAATGGCATCATCATCGCGCCCGGGGAAGAGTTCGCTTTCAATCATCATTTGGGCGATATCACGCCGGAGGCCGGCTTCGTCGACGGCGCGGTGATCTTTGGCGCGCGCACTGTCACGGGCATCGGCGGCGGCATCTGTCAAGTGAGCACGACGGTCTTTCGCGCGGCTTTCAGCGGCGGCTTCGCCATCACCGAGCGCAACAGCCACGGCTACCGCGTGGGCTATTACGAATACGCGGACGCGGGACCCGGTCTGGACGCCGCGATCTGGCAGCCGACCAGCGATTTGCGCTTCTTGAATAATACACCTCATCATCTATTGATCGAGAGCGAATTCATGGGCGCGAAAGACGCGCTGCAGTTTCGTTTTTACAGCACAAGACACTGGCGAACGGTTGTGGAACCGCCCATCATACGGGATATCGTCGAAGCGCCGCCGCCTCGTTTCGAAGAGAATCGCGATTTGCTGGCGGGTCAAACGCGGCAGGTGGATTACGCCGCGCAGGGCGCCGATGTCTGGGTTTATCGCAATGTTTACGATAGGGAGGGCAACTTGGTCAAGCGCGATCAAGCCTACACGCATTATCAGCCTTGGCGGGCGGTCTTCGAGGTCGCGCCGGGCGATCCCAGGTTGGAAACGGAAGAAGCCGCGGAATAGAGCCGCGCTCGCCGCCGGATCTAGCGACCGGTATTGAATTGTCGCTGGGTTATGCGTCGGGTATTGGGGGAACGGGGCTGCATGTGCAGCCCCCTTGTGATTCGGTACGGCTAGACAAGCGTTTGGACGCGGACCGGCTCCACGAAGCCCTTGAGGATCTTTTCCAGCGCCATGGTATGGCTGCAGACACCCCGCTGCGCGAAAAACGAGGCCGTACTGGTCCATTTGCCGTCATTGTAAGTGATGTGATGGTTCTTGTTGTAGCCCTCGAAGGTACAATCGAAAGAGACGATGCGGATGCGGTCGCGCTGCTCCGAATAGCGCTTGGCTTTCTTGACATCGCTGACGATATTCTGGCCCGGCGAATAGGGCACCGGACGTCGTTTGAGCAGGGGTTTGAACAGGTTCTCCAGCGCCATGATATGCGGGCAAATGGCGTATTTCTGAAAGCCCGGGCAGGTACAGGACCAGTGGTCGCCTTCGAGGCTCACGACATAGGCGTTATTTTCGCCATGGAAAGCCACCGTCAAACTATTGAAAGTGGCGCGTTCGGGCTGGCTCGCGTATTCGCTGGCTTTCTGAATCTTGTTGATCATGCTGGCGTCCATCATGTTCCCTTCTACTTTGAGATGACCTGACGGAAAAATAAGCCGCTCGGCGCGTAACCGACGAAAAGATTCCAGGAATGTCGCGCTCATACAAAACAACAAGACTTCTCCTTGCGCGAGCAAGGGGGTTTGTTAATAAAGAAAACGCGGCGCAATTCACTCGCTTTGCCCCGCGTTCGTTTTGTATGCTTTGCGACGATAAATTGTCAATTGAAACGACAATCATTACCCTAATCCGTTAAGGACACCCCACATGCCTCTGTGATTGCCAGACCTCCACATATCATGTGAAGACGGGTTTCCTCCCTTGCACGCCGATCACTTCTATGCACCAAGTTTAAGTCAAGGTTAACCGGATGTCAAATGCGCTCCACCGCTTCGCGCTGTAAATCCGCCAAAGTTTGGGCATTCAAATCTGCTGATGCGGCGATGTCTCATTGGCGCTTGAAGGGCTGTATTCACCCCTCCGAGTCGCCATCAATTTTGACGCTGCGGGCTCCTGGAGCGCCGTCCGGCAACAACCCCAGAGTCAAGGATTCCACATAGATGCACTGCTGCCAGGGGATGGACATATCGGCCGCGCTATAAGGCTCGCGGGTCAGTTCAATGTCCGCGCCGCGCAGTAAGGCGAAGGGCGTGGCTTGATCGCGCTCGCCCATCACAACCTGGGCGCAAGCCGCCAGCGAATCGGCGACGCCGACCTGCGTCACCGCCATCGGATTGCCAAACAGATCGTCCTTGCCCCGTTCGTCTTTGACGGGCTTGAAGCCGGCTGCGCCGAGGGCGATGCCGCCGGTGCCGTAGCGACCCGGGAGCAGCCAGCTATCAGTCAATATGACGCCGATGTGCCGACCGAGACGCTGCCGCAGCGCCGCGAAGATCGTCTCGGCGCTCTTAAAGGGGTCTTCAGGCAAGAGCACGACTTGCCCGCTGGGGATATTCGAACGATCCAGCCCGGCATTTGGCGATATGATGCCGCTCCTGGCGGTCAGGAGGAATCCCTGGCCGATGCCGCCGAAGACATGGTCGGCTTCGTCCAGCACCAATTGAGCGACGGCCGCGGACATATTGTATCGCTCGGCCAGTTGACGGGCGCGGGGGCTGGCCTTGATGTCGTCCAGCTTGTAGATCCGCCCGGCCGCGATCGCCGCGTATTTGCTGGAAACAGCCAGGACATCGCCGTCTTGCAACTGCAGTTCGGCGCCCGCCAGACCCTCAAGTATGCTCTCGATCAGATCAAAGGGGCCATCGCGTACCGGCGCTTGCATCGGGTAAACGGTGAGCGTTTCTGGCATCGTGCAAGTTTCCCGCTCGCTGGTCGAAATCGACCGCCATCTTATCACAAGTCAAGGATCCTGTCAGCAAAAGCTGCCTGTGCCGCATAGCTATCCGGGCGCGACCGAGAGGATCAAAACGCGATCGCGGCTTCGCTGCGTCAGGGCGATCGCGCGTCCATCGGGACTGAATGCCAGGTCGTCAAGCGCGATCGGCAGCTGGGCTGTCGGCGAATCGCTGTTCATGGCGTTAACAAAGCGCAGCTGGGCTTGACCATTGGCGTCTTGGCCGGCAATTGCCAGCAGGATTTCGGCGCCTGGGACGACGCGCCGGCGGATGTCGAGTTGCGGCATAATCGCGCCGGCGCGGTGATAGAAGCGCATGTCTTGCCCAGTGTCGATATCGACAAGATAGAGACTGTCGCCATTGCTATAGAAGAAATCGGCCAGGTCCGCGCTGGGAGAGGCCCGAACAAATCCCTCCCCACCCATGCCAATCAACGCTTTCGAGAACACCAAGCGCCCGTCCGCGGCGTCATAAATCCAAAGCGCGGCGCGCCGGCTTGCGACGTCCTCGCCAGCCAGCGCCAGCCAGCGTCCGTTTGCGCTGAAGGCGATGTCGGTCAAGGGATAGGGAAAGGCAAAGCGGAGCCATGCCTCTGCGCCGGGGCCGCCTCGAAAGTTATCGATATTCCAGACGATGAGCTCGCCACCGGGACCCGCCAGTTTGCTCGGCTGGCCGCCGCTAGCCGCCGCCAGAAGGCTGCCGTCGCCGGACCAGTCCAGCGCCCTCACGGATCCCGGCAGTGACGGTGATAACTGCATAGCCCTCGAGACGGATGCCTCTTCGTCGAGTGTGACAAGTGAGACGCGGCCGTCCTGACTGCCGATTGCCAGCTTGTCTTCAATTGTCTCACCGCCAAAGGCAAATGACGCAGCCTGGAATCCATCGGGCGCGTATCGGTTTGCCGGGAGGGGATCGAATCCCGGATAACGGTAGAACTGCAGGTCACCGCTCGCGAGGAGTACCGCAAGCGATTGATTGCCGGGAGACCATGCTACTTGAAGCGGCTCGTCCGCCGGTATGACATGGGTCGTATCCAGCCGGTCGAGGTTGGCGCTGCTGATCATCATTGCCGCGTCAGTGGGGGCGCCTTCCAGGGACTGGCCGTCCGCCGGGGTTAGCCCGTCGCGCGCTGGCGCGCTTTTTTGACTGGCGGGAGCGGCAACCGGCTCCAGGTAATAGACGTTGGCGTTGAGGTCGCTTTCAACTGTCCAGCCGATCATCCCGTTGACTTCGACCTGCCACCAGACGAAGGCGCCGTCGCAAGCCGGTCCGTCGAGTACCGCGTCCAGGACTTGGCGCGGCGGGATTTCGCTGATCTGTTGAGCGCTGAGTCCCGGTTCCGCGCGCAGGCGATTGGCGAGCGTCTGCGAGGCGACGCGCGCGCTCGCTTTGCCGAGGTCAATTCGCGGTGCCAAGAAGCCCTGATAAAGCGGCGGGCAGAAGTGAACCGTGCCGCTGCTGACCTCCGCTGGATCAAGGACGGGCAGGCGACTACAATCGCCAGCTAGCTCCAGCACGGAAAGGCTAACCCAACCCTGCCGAAAGAAGAGCCAGTCGCCGGCGAGATTCTGGCCTAAAACAGCATGGCTGTTTTCCGGCGAGATTCGTGATACCTGTTTGTCCCACGGGGCGCGTCGGACATTGACGGTGGTTTCTCGCGGTCGCAGATAGCAGCCGGTATTCGCGCCCGGCGCCATATTAACCAGCGGCAAGTTATAACAGGCGCCGCGCAATTCTATGGCTGACCCCGGGATCCAGCCGCGTTGGATTTGGTACCAGAAACCCGACTCGTCGCGCCCGATAATCTCCGCGCTTTCGTCAGCAATCTCGCTGATGGTTCCAGTGATCGATGCTGCCAGGCTAGGTCCGTCGTACAAGGGTACGCCGACGCCTTGAAAGGCGCAATCTTCGTCGGCTTCACGGCGCTCGGTCGAATTGCCGCTGCCGTCGGCCGGGCAGCCCAGGGCAAAGCCGCTGCGAATGACGCCGAAATCTCGCGGACAGATATCTTCGTTATCGGGCACGCCGTCGCCGTCTTCGTCCAGGAACAATGAACAGCCATCGATCGCCGCTGAACCGGCTTGCCGCGGGCAAGCGTCGACGCTGTTCGCGCTGCCGTCGCCATCGCTGTCGCCTCTGCTGGCTTGCGGGCAGCCCGGAGGATCGGCGTCGGGCAGCCCGGCGATACTGGGGCAGGCGTCCGCGCTGTCGGCCAAGGAATCGCCGTCGCGGTCCCTGGCGCTTGCGATAGACGTATAGATGAGACCTGTGCTTGCGCCGGTTCCGTCCCTGGCGCATTGCTGCGTCATCGAGCCATCCGCCGAGACGTGCAACTCGACCTGCTGATCCTTGTCGATCAATCGCAGGCGGTAGACCTCGATGGCCTGCGGGAGTTGCAACCCTCTCATTGGACGACAGCCGAGGGCGGTCGTTCTCACGTCCGTCACAAGTGTATGTGACCAGTCTTGAGCGTCGGCGAGATGCGGCAGGGCGCGTCGCGCCGCCGCTACGATATGCGCGGGTGTTTCATCTTCGCTTTGCGCCCCGGCCATTGAGCAGAGCATCAATGTCAGCAGCGTGATCAGTGTGGTACGACGGTTCACAGGGGCTTCCCCAGAAAGTTTTGCCCGCGCCATTGTAGCAAAGCTGCAGCCTCTTGTTAGCCCTGCGTCTGCCCACCGCTTTGGACAAATGCCATGCCAGAGGCAAATATCGCTTCCGGAAATGGCCGCAAGATCAGGATTTCTCGACGGCTCACGGACTTGAAAATACCCTGTATCAATGCTGCAAAGGCTGGTACATTGGCAGCTTACGCCAGTACCTTCAACGAGCCGGAAGCCAAGATGCCGCGTCTCCAGGACATTTATCGAATAGACAATTATATCGACACATTCGCGCTAGGGCATTATGCGCGCGTGCTGGACGCCCTGGACCGTCGCAACGGTCAAATCATCGCCTTCAAAGTGATGCGGCCCGAACATCTTGATGCGGAGGGCGATACGCGTTGGGAATACCGCGCCTTTGGCAACGAGGCGCAGATCCTGGCTCGCTTATGGCACAGTCCGCATGTGGTCAAGCTCTACGACTGCGGGTATATCTCCGATCGCGCGGAAGCCCCGCGAGCGGGCGAGATCATATCTTACCAGAACAACATTCGTGGATTCGCGCAAGATATGGCGCAATACGCGGTGGCGGGTTGGCGTCCCTATCTGTCGCTGGAGAATCTGCCGCGCAACCACAGTTTATTCTACTTGATGAAACCGAACCGTCCCAGCAGTCGCTGGCGTCTGCCGACCGAAGAGGGTTTGTCCCTGGCGGTGCAATTCAGCGAATTGCTGGCATTGGCGCATGCGCAGCAGGTCGTCTATCTCGACCATAAGCTGGAGCATGTCTATTGGGACGGCGTACACCTGAAAGTG
The DNA here is from genome assembly GCA_034420635.1 of Anaerolineae bacterium. Classification (GTDB taxonomy): domain Bacteria; phylum Chloroflexota; class Anaerolineae; order Aggregatilineales; family Phototrophicaceae; genus UBA6055. The sequence continues at coordinate 29,751 of DAOULD010000110.1, forward strand.
ATCGATTTCAACAGCTCTCGTCAGCTGAGCGGCGATAAACCGGAGGAGCGCGGGCAATACCGCAAGGACTTGCACAATATGTGCGTGGGCGTCTTGTATACGCTCTTCACCGGCATGTCGCCGCAGTTGACCTCCTTGCGCCCGCAGCCGAGCAGTCGCGACGCGGTAGAAGCGCGCTATAGCGATATCGACAGTCTCGATTTCAGCATGGAGCCAAGCTTGAGCGAGGGCATCACGGATCTCTTGCAGCGCGGCGCGACGCAAGAGTTGGAGTCGATTCGGGAATTCATCAACGGCTTGCAGCGCGTGGCGGCGCAGCACGGCTGGGACTTCCCCGATTATTATGCTAGCGACCCCAGCCGCCAGGCGCGGGAACAGATGCGCGCAGGTTTGCAGCGGCTGCGCGAGGGACACGAGCATGTGCGCGAGGCGCGCGATCTCTTTCGCGAAGCTTTGATTCAGGACGGGATCAGCCCGGATCTGGAAGAAGAACTGCGGCGTCTGGTGCTGGTGATCAACGAGATGTTGAATCAGCGCGCCGTGCCCTAGCTCCACGCCTTGGCCTTCACGGCATCTGAACTGTCCCCGGCAAAACCACATCCGCTGAATTGAGCGCCGGCTGTTTCCCCAGCAACTCCCGCACCGTCGCCTGTTGATCCTCGGGCAGCGCCAAGGTGTTTCCCCGCCCGCCATCGCGCGCGAGTTTGGTCCCGGCTTGGGCGTCGGACGCGAAGGCGCGCAGAGCGGCGTTCAGACTGGTATCGGGCAAGCCCATCATCTTCATGACCGACAGCAGTAGCCCATGGCGATCCCGCTGCAGATCTTCGTAACGCAGCGCAGCGACCGCCGCGCGGCTCTCAACCAGTTCCAGGAATTGCTCCAACATGAAGAGCCAGCCGATGGCACGTCCCTCCAGTACGCGGTAGCTCTCGATCGACGGGTGCGCCAGCCGCTCGATCTCCGCGCGCGGACATCCGTAGTAGCTCGCTTGCTGGTCAATCACCTGCTCGCGCGGGTATCGCGTCGGCTGCGCGGCGCGCTTGACGTGCAGGCGATGGAAAGAAGCCAGCCAGTCAATGACATTTCGATACATGAACAGGTGCAAGGCATTCGGCAGCGCCTCGACGTAAAGCCCCATGACAGCGGTCGCCTGGTTGCGAAACTTGATCACAATGCGCCGATGATCCCCGACAATCGCCGGGCGGCAGAGCCAGCGGGCGCAAGCGCGCAGCAAGTCCCTGACTTCTCTCGGCGGGAGGCCGCGCATTCTTACGAAATTAGTCAGCGCGTCCGGCTCCGATAGCGTGATCGCGCCATCGATTTCGTTAAGCGCGCGCCCCAAAACGGTTGAACCGCAACGACCGATATTGTGCAGGCAAAGCAGAACTCTGTCATCGAAGGGGATACCTTCGGCGAGCCCCAGGAAATCGGCGTAGGGCAGCGCCACCAGGCATTCTGCTTGGTCGAATTGCGCCTGGTACATGAAAGGCGCTTGCGAGAGATCAATGTCAGCGGGCAGGGCGGTGAAAATCGCGCGCTTGTTGGCTTGGTCCAGGCAATAGAGCGTGATGTTAGGATCGTCCAGCATTGACGCGGCGTCGATCGTGTCACCCGCGCTCCATTCAAAGTCATCGAGCGAGGCGATAACGCCCATATGCTCGCGGTGGCGACTATGAATACGCAGTTTGCTGGCGGTCAAGATGGAGTCTCCTTGACAGTTGCCGCGTGGACACGGGTTGACTTCGTTATTATTTGACTAACCCCTTGTTCATGCTGAGGATATAACAGGTTCGATACAATTGGATATGAAAGCAATATATCAGCCGTCACAAGTATGTTTTATGGTGAAAACTGCAAGGCTTGTCCTGTACTCAACTTGTGGTGAACAAAACGGACGCAAATACCCGTCCCACAGCAAAAAAATGACACCATTTGGCGATCCAAACCACACAATACGGACAAGCGATGTAGGGGCGCCCTATCAGGTCGCCCGAAAAAAGCCCCAAAATGCACAGACTTTGCAGCGACATCCCGTACAACGAAACTGTCATGTCCTCAGTTCATTCATGGGAGGGAAGGGCTAGTTATTATCTGTGAGCGCGCCGGATTTTTTCGCGGCCGCCGAGCGGCTGTGGAAGAGGCGCGCTTCGCTTTCGATGAACTCAATGGCGCCGGCGATGCTGGGATTGGGCGGCGTATCCGGCGGCAGGTCGTGAATAGCGCTGTCCGTGACGCGCGGGCTTCGGCGCAGGTCGACGCTCACCGTCCCGACCTGCCCGGCACAGACATCTCGCAGGAAAAGGACGTTGCCGTCCAATCGCGTGCGCTCGTCGGGCGTCAGGCAGATTTGTAAGCGCGCGGACCTTGAGTTTGGCTTTAGTGTCAGCCGAATGCCGGTATCTTCAAGCGCCGGCAGATGATAGCGCCAATCGTTGGCGCTATCGACGAGCGCCATCGTCACTTGCGTGTCGACCAGCTTGCGGTTGCGCGCGTCGAGAGCGCCTTCGATATTGGCGGCGTGGTAACCCATGCCATCAAGCGCGATCAGCATCGAACGTCCGCCGGTCTGTCGACAGTGCGGGGCGGCATCGTCACAGGCATTGCCCAGGTCGAGGATCATACTGCCCGGTCCTTCTTGCGGCTTTAAGCGCTGCATGAAGGTGAAGAGCTGCGGCAGCAGGGCGATGTCTCCACGCAGATTCGCGCTGTAGAGCAAGGACAAGCTCAGCGGTTTTTCCATTCCGCCTTCCGCTTTTCGATGAAGGCGCGCATGCCTTCCGCCTTGTCTTCCGAACCGAAGGCGACGAGGAAGTTGCGCCTTTCGAAATCAAGGGCTTCCTGCAGCGTCATCTCGTAAGCTTTGTTGATCGCTTCTTTGGTCAGCCTTATCGCCACTTGTGACCGCCCGGCGACTTTCTCCGCGATTGCTATGGCGACATCCATGTATTGATCGAGCGGCGCCACGCGGTTGACCAAACCGCTTTGCAAGGCCTCAGCCGCGCCGAGCTTGCGGTCGGTGAGCATGATCTCCATCGCCAGCGCCTTGCCGACCGCGCGCGTCAACCGTTGGGTGCCGCCGGCGCCGGGCAAAATGCCCAGGTTGATTTCCGGCTGACCGAATAGGGCTGTTTCCGAGGCGACGATCATGTCGCAACTCATGGCGATCTCGCAGCCGCCGCCGAGGACATAACCCGATACCGCGGCGATGATCGGCTTGTTGATTTGGCTCAGATCAAAGCGGTCGGCGAGGGACCTTTCCATCAACATATCAATATGCGTTTTGCCGTCCATCTCTTTGATATCAGCGCCGGCGGCGAAGGCTTTCTCGTTCCCGGTGATGATCATCGCGCCGATGCCCGGATCGCTATCAAAGTCCAGCATGGCTGCCATTAATTCGCCCAGAAGTTGCGAATTGAGCGCGTTAAGCGCCTTGGGACGATTCAATTGCACGCGCCCCACGCCCTCGGCGGGACGGTCTACCAGAATGTACTCATAGCCCATACATCGGCATCCTTTATTGCCCGATTCCGTTTCAACGCGGCATATATTAACATACCCGTCCGCCAGCCGTCAGACTCAGTTGACTGCCGAGGGTCAAAAGCAACAGCCAGGCGAATGGGCTTGCCTAGCGCCGCGCTTTCGATTCAATTGCTCGAAGAAACTCCAGGATTTGCTCCGCTCCGTCTTCGACGCTGAAGCCGTCCCGCGCCCAGTCCCATCTCGATCCCGGCGTCGCGCCGACTCCTCCCGCCCTTAAGTCCGTCGATTTCCAGAGGACCAGATGGTTCTTGGTGAAGGGCGCATACCGCTGCGGATCGGAGGGACCCATCATCATCACCGCGGCGGCTCCGGCCGCCGCCGCCAGGTGCGTCATGCCGGTATCGTTGCCGATATAACAGAGCGATCCCGCCGCCAGCGCCGCGATCTGGGCGAAATTCAGTTGATCAACCCAGGCGATCGACGGGCTGTTCAGGCGCTGGCTTAGGGCGTCGACCGTTTCTTCGTCCCCGGGTCCGCCGATCAAGATCAGCGCCGCTTTTGTCTCCCGCGCCACGCGATCGAGCAGATCGGCAAATTGCGCCGGCGGGTAGCGTTTGCTGTCCATGGTCATGCCCGGGTTGCTGCCGCCGCCAGGGTGCGCGACTATGAAAGGTCCAGTGACGGACGCCGCCTTCAATCGGCGCTGGATATTATCTTGCGCGGCAGCGTCCACCGGCAGGTTGGCATAGGCATGACGCGGTTGGCCGGCGATCGCGCTGATGACCCGCAGATAGATCGCGCTCTCGTGTTCGCGCGCCGCGGGATCCACCGCCACGCGCAAGTTGTATCCAAAGCCGCGCCCGGCGCTGTCCAAGCCCGCTCGCAGCGGTATGCCCGACAGGTACACCGCCAGGCTCATCAAGGGCGAACGCGTCAGTGAAACGGCCAGGTCGAACCTCCCCGCCCGCAATTCCTTGACGAATCGCAGAAACTCGGCGGGCGAGCGGGAGGGGAGGGCGACTTCCCCAGTATCGATGAGCGCGTCAAGCGCGGGATGGTCCGCGATGGCGCCGGCTGACCATGATCCTACGGCGAAGCTGATGCGCGCTTGCGGAAATGTCTCGCGCAGCGCGGTAAGCGCGGCTGTCGCCATTACGACATCGCCGATGCAACAGGGCCGAATGACGATGATTCGCCGCGGCGTCGACGTCATGTCGCGTTGCGGTATCAGGCGACCCAGGATTGAATAGATCATCAGTCCGGCATTCCTGCGCTTAACATAATCGGGCGAAATGTAACTGATTGTCGCCTGCAAGAATAGAGTTGCTTAAAGAGCGCCTTGTCAACGCGGCAAGACGCCCGGATTGAACTAGGGGAAGCCATCCTTGCTATCGCTGCCGCACAATTCAGGAATACAAATAGTATGAAAACCAAAAAACTATTTACTATCGATTAAATCATGTTAAGGTTATGTTAATCCCATGTGAAGATCTTTAGATGGGAGGGGCTGTCATGGATCTTGTACAGGCATTTACATACGTGCGCCGCGATCGGCATTCTCTCAAGAAGATGGGCGAAATCGCCCTGTTTGTCGTGCTGTGTTTCATGCCTGTCATCGGCTTGATTCCGCTCTGCGTCTTGCTCGGCTACCTCGCGGAGATCATCCATAATGTTTTGAATGAGTATCCCCGGCCATTACCGGAATGGGATCACGTTGGCGAAGACGGCAGCAAAGGCGTCCATGTTTTGCTCGCGCTGGTCGTCTACCATCTACCGCTGATCGTAGTTTCGGCTTTCCTCTATTCCTTTCGCTCGTCAATCGGCGTGAGCGTCTTTGGCGGCATCACCTATGTCGGCATCGTCAGCGCCCTGCTGCCCTTGCTATTCGTTTATTTGCTTTTCGCCTGGACCCTCTTCACCATCGGATTCGTCCGCTACGCCGATAGTTGGGATTCTGGCGAGTTCTATCGCCTTGGCATGATCCTTTCCACCATGCAGAGCAATGCCGCTTTGACCCTGCAATGGCTGGTCAGCGCGCTTGCGGCAAGCATCGCGCTCGCGCTCTTGCTGCCGGTCATCTTCTTGGGCGCTTTTCTGTTTGTGCCGGTATATGGATATCTGGCGGGCGCCTACGGACGCAGGTTGCGCGCGGCCAGGATGAACTACCGTCAAGTTGCCTATTGAGCCTCGCCTTTTTTCTAGCCCCAAAACTGCCAGGCAAATCAACGCGCAATCTGTTGTAACAGGCTTTTCATGGTCATATAATAGAAGTAGATTTCCCTGCTACATCTCCTTTCGCTTGCCATATTGCTGTTAGACGCCGCCACTGGAATCGTGGGTAGGTTAATCCAAATAGTGTCCGTCTTATTGTTGCTGCTTGTCCTCATCTGGGCTACAGAGGAGGACTGGCGCAGGAGTTATCTTCGCAATGAAAGCGCTTCTTTTTGTCCGTTTTATTGGACTGGTTCTCTTTGCAATCATCGGTTTGCGCATCGGCGCCGAGCTCGCCGCATTCATAAACTTGACGAGGAACGAAGCATCGTTGGTCTTTTTGGCGCTGGGCGCGCTGGTTGGGCTGCTCGGCGCGCCGTGGCTTTCTGTTTATCCCTGGAGGCGCTTGCGCGGGGCGATCGCCGAAATGTCGGCGCCAAAGCTTGTGCTGGCGATCGCGGGCGCATGGACGGGACTTTTCCTGGCGCTAATGCTTGCTTTCCCGCTTTCGCTCTTGGGCGATCCTTTTGGTAAGGCGCTGCCCGCGCTTGTTTCCATCGTTTGTGGCTTGTTGGGCATGAGCATATTCAGCATGCGCTCGGGGGAGCTGCTTGATATTATCAGCGAGCGCGCCATCGGCCGGCAGCGTCGCTTACATCCCATTTCCTCTCGACAATTGCTGCTGGATACCAGCGTATTGATCGACGGTCGCATTGTAGAGATTGCGGAAACGGGTTTCATCGGCGGCACCTTGATCATTCCGCGTTTTGTGCTGAGCGAATTGCACCGTGTAGCCGATTCCGCAGACTCTTTGCGGCGCAACCGCGGACGGCGCGGCTTGGCAAAGCTGAACGAATTGCAGCGCAATAACGATTTGCCGGTCAAGATCATTGATGACGATCCGGAAGAATTCGGCGAAGTCGACGCCAAACTGGTGGCGCTTTCCATTCAGCTTAACGCATCTTTGGTGACGAACGACTTTAACCTGAACCAGGTTGCCGACGCCCAAGGCGTCGACGTGCTGAATATCAATGCGCTGGCCAATGCGGTGCGCTCGGTCTATATACCCGGCGAGACCTTCGCCATCCGCATCATTCAAGAAGGTCGCGATCCCAATCAAGGCATTGGTTACCTGGATGACGGCACTATGGTGGTGGTGGAATCGGGCCAGAAATATATGGACCGAAATGTCGGCGTCGAGGTTACCAAACTGATCAACCGTCCCACCGGGCGCATGATCTTCGCCGTGCCCGAGCGAGAAGGTCAGCGCTAGCAGTTGCCCCAGCGGTTTGACATTTTTTAATAAACCGCGATTTGCGAAAGCCGAGCAGCTACTCCGGGGCGGTATAAACCATCGCCCCGGATTCTTGCTTGGCCGCTGCATCTTTACAAGCGAATCGGTGTGTCATCTTAAGGCGGCCTCTGCTACGATAGCCGCGTTTTTATTGTGTTTGACCAAGCGCGAAAGAGATTGAGATGACCGATGCAGCAAGCGAACGTCCCACGGGCGCAGAAGATGTCATTTGGGATTTGTCCGTCTTCTATCAGGGTATGGATGCCCCCGAGATTGAAGCCGATATCGTGACTGTCAATTCGTTGGCGGAAGCCTTTCAGGAACGCTATCGCGGCAAGCTCGACAAGATGAGCGCCGATGATTTTGTCGAAGCCTATGAAGCCATGGAAGCCATTTATGACTTGAGCGGACGGCTGGAGTCATACGCCTTTTTGAACTTTTCCACCGATACCGGCGACGCAGTCTATCAGGGCTTCGTGGCGAGTATCCAAGATCTGGGCGCCGCCCTCAGTCAGACCTTGGTCTTTTTTGAGTTGGAATGGAACGCGCTGGACGACGATCGCGCCAAAGCGATTCTGGACGATCCCAAACTGGCCAAGTATCGCTACTTTCTGGAAGCGGAACGGCGCTACAAGCCTTATCGACTGACCGAGCCGGAAGAGCAGATTATCATTGAAAAGGGGGTGACGGGCAGCAGCGCCTGGGCGCGCTTTTTCACGCAATTGACCAGCGGATTCAGCTTCGACTGGATGGGCGACGAGGTCAATATGTCCTTCATCCTGAACAAACTATATGACGCGGACCGCGACGTCCGCGAGATGGCTTGGCGCAAGGTGACCGACAAGCTCGACGAGCGCTCAATGGAGTTGACCTTCATCTTCAATACGCTGGTGCTGGACAAAGCGAACAGTGACAAGCGTCGCGGCTATTCGAGTTGGGTTTCCTCACGAAACTTGAGCAACAAAGCGGATGACTCGGTCGTCGAGGCGCTGATCCAAAGCGTGACCGGCAACTACGCGCTGGTGGCCAGGCACTACGAACTCAAGCGGGCTTTGCTCGGCTACGAGGAACTTTATGATTATGACCGCTACGCGCCGCTCAATCTGAAGGAAAGCGAAGCCTTCTACCAGTGGGCGGAGGCGAAAACGATTGTTTTAAGGGCTTTTGAGAAATTCAGCCCTCAGATGAAAGCGATTGCTCAGGAGTTCTTCGACGCGAGTCGCATCCACGCGCCGGTCAGCGCGGGCAAGCGGGGCGGCGCCTTTGCCGCCCCGACAGTCGCCAGCGCCGATCCTTATGTCTTTCTCAACTATTTGGGCAGCACGCGTGATGTCACGACTTTGGCGCACGAATTGGGTCACGGCATCCACATGGCGCTGTCGGGCAGGAAGCACGGTCTCTTCGCCTTGTATACGCCGCTGACCACTGCCGAGATGGCCTCCACTTTCGCCGAGATGCTGGTCTTCCAGGATCTCATGACGGCGGAAAAGGATAGAGAGGTGCGGCTTTCGATGCTGGTGGGCAAGATTGAAGATACCTTCGCTACGGTGTTCCGTCAGATATCAATGAATCGCTTCGAGGACAAGATGCACACTGCCCGCCGCTCTGAAGGCGAGTTGACCACCGAGCGGCTGAGCGAATTGTGGCTGGAAACACAGCGCGATATGTTCGGCGATAGCGTCGCCATCACCGAGGAATACGGGCTGTGGTGGAGCTATGTGCCGCACTTCTTGCATGCGCCGGGTTACGTTTACGCTTATTCCTTCGGCGAATTGCTGGTATTGGCGCTGTATCGGATGTACCAGGACGAAGGCGAATCCTTCGTGCCAAAATACCTTGATTTGTTAGCCGCGGGCGATTCCGATTACCCGGACAGACTGCTGGCCAAAATCGGCGTCGATATCAATGATCCCGGCTTTTGGCAAAAAGGCATTGATGTGATCAAGGGCTGGATTGATCGGGCCGGAGCGCTGGCGCGCGAATTGTATCCCGACAGATTCGCTTGAGAGCCTGACTGTGACATTCCTGAACTGGTGGAAGGTCGAGCGATGACAACGGGTTATTCCGGCACGCCGCTGCAAAAGAAGCTGGGTATCAAAGGCGGCTATCGGATGGCGCTGCTGGGGGCGCCCGCGCATTACCGCGATATGCTGGGCGATTTGCCCCCCGGCATTGCCATCGACGAGGCTATCTGCGGCTCGGATTATGATTTCCTGCACGCGTTTTATGTCGAACGCGCCGACTATGAAGCGGCCTTTCCCGCGCTGAAAGCGGCGATACACACGGACGGCATGATCTGGATTTCCTGGTACAAGAAAGCCGCCAGGATGCCCACCGATATCACGGAAGACGTCGTTCGCGAGGTTGCCTTGGCGGGCGGACTGGTCGATGTCAAAGTCGCCGCGATCGATGCGCAGTGGTCGGGACTGAAACTGGTGTATCGGCGGCGGGATCGCTGATGGCTCCGTGATGCGGCCTTCAATTTCGCTAGAAGAGGCGCAGGCACAGCGCCAGCAACTGCGGAGAGAGGGCAAAACGCTCGTCTTCACCAACGGGCATTTCGACTTGCTGCACGTGGGCCACCTGGATTACCTGGAAAAGGCGCGCGGCTTGGGCGACGCGCTCTTTGTTGGCCTCAACGGAGACGCCTCCTCGACGCGCTTGAAAGGGCAGGGACGGCCGATTGTGCCAGCGGGGAAGCGCGCCCGCTTGCTAGCGGCGCTGCATCCGGTCGACGCCGTGATCATTTTCGAAGAAGACCGGGCGGACAGATTGCTGCGCGCCTTGCGACCGGAGATCTATGTCAAAGGCGGCGACTACGCGCGCAGGGACTTGCCGGAACGGCCGACAGTGGAAGCCTATGGCGGCATTGTCGAGCTAATCGATTACCTGCCCGGTCACAGCACCAGCGAACTGATTCAGCGAATCCGCAATTTGCCCTGAATCAAAAACGGGACGCCTGTGGCAGCGTCCCGCGATGTCTCATACCGTCTTGAGCCGGTCTAGGTCAGGCGGTTGTAGAACTCCACGACTTGCTGGATATCGACCGGTGTCTGCACTTCGCCTTCTTCCGGCACGCGGTCCAGGGTGACGCGATAGTTGTCCTTGTCCACGACCAAATAGGGGGGGAAGTAGGCCGCTTGCTGCACCCATTCCTGAATGTGCACGTTCTTCTTCATCTTGTCGCTGACTTCCACGACGTCCCCGGGCTTGACCTGATACGAAGGCAGGTTCACGCGCTGGCTGTTGACCATGATATGACCGTGGCCCACAATTTGCCGCGCCGCCCATATGGTTGCGCCCAGACCGGACTTGTAGACCACGTTGTCCAGACGCCGTTCCAGCAAGCTCAAGAGGTTGACGCCGGTCGGCCCCGACATCAACGCGGCTTTTTTGTAATAGTTGCGCATCTGGCGTTCGCGCACGTTGTAGATGAACGCCAGCTTCTGTTTTTCGTCCAACTGGAGGGCGTAATTGCTGCGCCGTCCCGAGCGGAAGGATTTCTCGCGCCCGTGCTCGCCGGGCGGGTAGGCGCGTTCTTCCAGGATTTTGGAATACTTCGGTCGGGGCACCAGCAGTTCGCCGAAGCGGCGCTGCGGTTTCGCTTTTGGTCCGTGATATGAAGCCATGCTTGCCAGTTTCCTCGTTTCACAGCGGGTGTATTACACCCAACTCAATGCGGCGCTAAACGTCCAATCTTGCAGAAATCGGCTGTTTATCCTAGCGGATTCTCGCCGAGATGCTAGGGCGAGTTTGCGGCGCCCGGTTCCGGCGTTGAAACAGTATACTTAGGCCGGCATGTTCTCCAGGCGCGTCAGCCAGTAATGCACATCGAAGGACTCGTCGCCGGTCAAAAAGCGCCAGAACTTGATGCGATTGACGATCTCCAGTCGTCCCGATGCCGCCTCGAACCAGGGCTCTTGCCGCGACAAGATGCCTTGCACATCGTCGCCCTTGGGAAAGCCGCTATGGATCTCTTTGGGGGCGCGATATTCGTCATCCAGGTCGTCGGTGTTCCACAAGCGCAGTTGGCGCACGGTCGGGTTCAGGCGCAGCTTGAACATGTAGCGGCGGCGATTCGTCTTGTTTTGGCGACCGCAGTGCCAGATGCCGTGATGCAGCGCCAGGATGGAACCGGCTTTGCAGACCATGGGAATCTGGCCGCGCATATTCTGATAGGCGGCGATGTCCGCCTCGTTGACTTTGCGGAAATGGCTGCCGGGCAACAAGAGCGTACCGCCCATTTCCAAAGGCACGTCGTGCGGGAAGTACATGATCTGAATGTCAAAATGGCTACGCAGGTCGATGATCGAATCGGCATGCAGGCCTTGCGCCTTGCCCTCGTTCGGCTCGCGCACGTGGATGGCGTCGTGGTCGAAGAGCGGGTCTTCGCCCACCAGGCTCTGAATCAAGCCCTGGATCTGCGGCAGATCCAGCATCTCGCGGATAGCTGTGCCTTGATAGCATTGCGAAAGCGGGGTTCCGGCAGGCGAACCTTTGATGGCGTCATTGTCGATATCGCGCATGACTTTGTCGTTGATCTCGTCAGGGACCAGTTCGTCGAAGCGCAGGAAGCCGCGCGCCACAAACTCCGCCATCTGTTTCGAATTGAGCAAATAGGCCTTGTCGATCATGCTTAAAATACCTCCATAACTCTTAAAGCTGCCATAGAGCCGACAGCTTCGCGCAAGCTGACTGTCTTCATTATGTTGCTTAAGATGCCTCCAGTTTCTCAAATACGAATCCATATTTCATGAAAGAAGTGCTGTATTCCTCGCCGGGATAAGGCGGGATAAGAATGGGATGCTGGATTAGTCGCCAGCCATCCAGCAGCGCGTCCAGGCCGGTTTCATAGGGCGCTTCGTTGTTGTCGCCGGTGGTGAATCGGTTTTTGCCAGTGCCGTCATAGATCGCCCAGCCAACAACCCGGCTGTCCAGCGCCGATGTGGACAGATAGAGCGTCAAGACTTGCTGTCGCATCGCGTTGTTCATGCCTGCCTCGTCAAACGCGTAAATGAATCGTTGCGAATCATACCCCATGACCGCTGGTCAGGCAAACGATTGCATGGTCGGTTCAGGGTAATCGCATCAAATTATTTCTTCGCCCCGGGTACAGCGAGGGGCGCGCAGGTCGTGTAGACACTGACCGCCGACACTGACCGTCGGTCGCGTCGCTACCCGCTAAGCCGCCGACACAAAGTTTTTTATTTGCTAGCGAAGTTATCATGTAGTCAGAATGAAGCCACTCCCGGGGAGCGTTTGTTTTAGGTTTTTTTTCTTGTCCGACTTTGTCCGTTTCGGACAATGAAATATATTTTTCGGACAATAGACGCGGTTTTGCGGTCGAAACGGAGGAAAGGCAGGCGGCTGACGGTATGAATTTGCTTTGCTGGCGCGTCCGCCCCCATAAAGTCGGCTTCTGCCCCTGACATGCCTCTGAACCGCCCCTAGCTGTCCCGCTAAATTCCGCAAGTGTATCGACACCGTATAGATACGGTCTGTATTTTCGGGAAATACTTTTTAGAGTCCGGCAGTGACGGGGGGAATAGGCGGATTGCATCGGCTGGGGACCGAGATTGAGAGCTTGCGATAATTGATCCATAGGGGGAGCATATCATCATTTTGAGCAGAAAGGAAGAACGAATGTTCGCAGTTTTCGAGATTGCCGAAAAGCGACTTGGGGGGCTCGCAAGGTCGCCTAGGGCGGGTAGGTCGCGTAGACACTGAGCACCGATACTGAGCTGCGGGGAAAGATTCAGGGTGGGGATGGAAAGGCAATTGTTTTTAATGCGAATGCCCTGATGATCGGTTTCCGCCTCTTTGGCATCCAGGACGTTAACGTCAGTGCAGTCGCAACTTTCTTGTTTTGCCCCCCTTGCTCATGGAAGGAACAGGCTCGTTATTTTCTGTGAGCGCAAGTAAGTCATGCAACGAAATAAGCCGCGTGTAGGGGCGACATATCATGTCGCCCGTCGATGTGATGGCGCGGTTTCGGGCGACCAGATTGGTCGCCCCTACGGGATTCGATTATTTTGTAGTTTTCTATATTTCATCAAATTATTCGCATGACTTACTCAGTTCTACTTCTGTGAGCGCGGGAGCCCTTTTCGCCGGTTACGCGCCGAGCGGCTGGTTAAGAAAGGTCTCATCTAGTCGTCGTCGATTTCTACATCAATGACGACTTTGGTATCGGGCAGGTCGGAGCGTTCACGAAAATAGCGGATCACTTCGTCGCCGATCACTTTGGCTTTGGCAGCCATCGCCGCGCTCTTCACCGCCCAGCCCACTATCGGGATAATGCCGACAACTTCGGTGATGACGCCCCCGGCGACCGCGCTGGCGACCGCGCCGCCCAGCACGGATAACAGGTTGTTCATGTCGAAAGCGCTGATCCCGTAGGCGCTGGCGACCTGGTGAATCATGGCGGTATCCGCAGCGGTGAGGAAAAACGCGCTGCCGGGTATCCATCCGGTTAGCGCTGCGCCCGTCGTCCAATTGGCGACCAGTTTGCGCGCTTCGCGGTCGGCGTCTTGCAAACTTTTCGACATGCAAGGTCTCCTTGGCTCGTGATATGGTCATTATACACTTTTAACTACGCCAAATGACGAAGCGAGTTGCGATCTGGCATCAGTCAGCCGATGCGCTCGTCGGTGCGGAAAGCGTGTGAATCGTGTATGCTAAGGGGTGCCCCCCTTGCCTTAGCCGGGAATGGTAATGAACGATGGACGGCAAAACAGATCACATAATGGTTATTGCTTCCGACCAAGACGAACGGGACGATCTGCGGCAGTTGCTACAGGAGGACTTCGACGTTTCGTTTTGGGACGAATCATCCGAGGCGCTGCCAGAATTGTCCGCTTCCAGTGCGGTCAAAATGGTGATCATCGTGGGCGCCCTCGCCGAAGCATATGGTCCCGAGCTACTGCGAACAATACGGCGCCTGCCCGCTATCTGCGACCTGCCGGTTCTGATACTGGCTGATGCCGCGGAGCCCGAGATCGTCGCGAAGGCATTTGAAGCAGGCGCTTCGGATTACATCGCGAGACCGGTCGACGACCGTGTGCTTTTGGCGAGCATTAGGGCGCGGTTTGCGCAAAGAGACTTGGCTGAATCGTATAAGAGGAGAATCGCCCGCCTGACTCAGTCTACAGGAATGTATTTGAAACTTATGCGAATGGCGTCGCACGATTTGAAATCACCACTTAATAATATTCGTATCGCGGAAAACATCCTGCGGCTGAACGCGCCCGATCGATTGGAGACAGCGCAGTCGCTGGATATGATTAGGCTAATGGTCGACAACATGAACGAGATCATTAGCAACTTCCTTGATATGATTGAACTGCAAGCGGGGCAGTTGCAACTATCGTTGAAGCCCGTCAGCCTGAACAATGTCATTGCCAATGTCATCAGCCAATATAGCTTCGCCGCCCAAAAAAAGAGTATCCTGCTGCATAACCGCGCGAGCGATGGATGGGTACTCGCCGACGCGCGGCGGCTCGTACAGGTTGTTGGCAACCTGGTCAACAATGCCATCAAATACAGTCCCTACCAGAGCGAAGTGAATATCCACACGGCAAGCCGCGACGGACGCGGCATCATCACGGTCGAAGACCATGGAGCAGGGGTCCCGGAGCAGGAACGGCACAGACTTTTTCAAGAATATGGCAGGTTGAGCACTCGACCGACCGGGGGCGAGTCGAGCAGCGGTTTGGGCTTGTGGATCGTCAAGCATTTGATGTATGCCCAGAACGGTTCGGTCGGCGCGGAATTCCCCGAAAATGGCGGATCGCGTTTCTGGATATCCTTGCCGGAGTGTTCGCCGGATACATATCAGGCGGTCGACAATGTCCGGGCACAGAGGACAGGCTTATTCCCCGCCAACAAAGAAGAAGCGGTTTCCACGCGCGCTCGCGGATCAAGCGATGACAGCGCAGGCGACGGATGAGACTCGCTCTGCTCAGCGATCAGATACCTCCTGAAGGCGCCGGCGGAGCGGAGGCGGTCGTCTGGCGACTGGCGCGGGGCTTGGCGGACAAGGGGCAGGACGTGCACGTCGTCGCCACGACCCGGGGCGCGTCGTTTGAAGAAATCCGCGATGGCGTCCCAACTTATCATATCCACAGTGAATATCCGGAGCGATTCCGAGCCTGGCTGTCATTGTGGAACCCGGGAACGGTCAGCCAATTGCGAGCTCTGCTGCGGCGCTTGCAGCCCCAGATCGTCAACGCGCACAATATTCACTTTTACCTCAGCTACCACGCGCTGAAAATCGCGCGAGACGCCGGCGCCGCCACAGTCTTTAGCGCTCACGATGTCATGCCCTTCGCCTATTCCAAACTCCGCCACTTTGCGCGAGGGGGTCCGCGACAGATAAACTTGCCCGACGCCTATCGCCTGCCGCGCTTTTACAACCTGAAAAAGAATCGCTTTCGTTACAATCCCTGGCGCAATCGAGTCATCCGCCGCTATCTCAGCCGTTTTGCCGAGCGGCGCACCGTACCAAGCCGGGCGTTGGCGGAGGCTTTCATGGTTAACGGACTGCCGCCCGCCGACGTGGTTCACAATGGCATTGATCTGCGGGAATGGTCAACGGCCGATGGCGCCCTGGTCATGGAACTGCGGCGCCGCTTCGACTTAGGTGGCAAACAGGTGGTTCTGATCGCGGGCCGCTTGACGCCTGACAAAGGCACGGTACCATTGCTGAAGGCGATGGACAGGCTTAAGGAGAGGCTGCCAGGGACGCGCGTCTTGGCATTGACCGCTCGAGACATCGACGAGCAGATCCCGGCCGCCTATTCTCATCTGCGCTCGTTGATCCGCGCCGGTGGCTGGCTCAGCGGCGCGGAATTGCGCGCGGCTTATGACTTGGCGGACGTGGTCGTCGTCCCTTCGGTGATTTTCGATACCTTTCCCACGGTCAATCTGGAAGCGATGGCGGCTGGCAAACCGGTCATTGCAACCTGCTTCGGCGGCTCTCCCGAGATCGTGATTGATGGAGAAACCGGCTTCATCGTCAATCCATTTGAGACAAGAACCTTGGCCGAGCGATTGGGGCGTTTGCTTGAAGACCGCGACTTGAGCCGCGAGATGGGACGCCGTGGCCGGGCGCGCATCCGCGAGCAATTCGCCCTGGACAAGCAGGTGGAGCGAATGCTGGCTATTTACGCGACTGCGCGCGGCGATCGCGGATCAAGTTGAGGCGACTTCGATGAGCGTCGACCCCTTGCGCCCGCTTGCCTATCGAAACGCAAGCGACCTGAAGCGCGCTCAAGCGGCTTTAATGAGTTGGGTAAACCGTGTTGGCCAGCGCTATTATTTGCACAAGGGCGACATTGGTCATCGCTTGTTCAACGGCTGCTATGGATACGATAAAGCGGATGTGTTCCGCTATTGGATGGATGAGGAAGGCGAGGCAGGCGCTTTCGCCCTCCTTTACCCGCATTGGGAATCTTTTGACCTTCAAGTCGCGCCGAGTCTGTTCTGCAGCGACAGCCATGCCGACCTGATCAGGTATTGTGAAAGCGAGACGCTCCGCCTCGGGCAAAAATATCGCAAGAAGATCAAAGAGTGGGTGATCGAAGTCTGCGACTGCGACGCGGCGCGTCAGGACTTCCTGGTGGCTTGCGGTTACTCGCAGAGTAAGCATTGGTTCACCTTGACGCGGCACGACCTTGTTGATTTGCCCGATGCCGCGCTGCCCCCCGGCTTCCACTTTCACGACGCCTGCGCCGGTGACGCCGAGAAGTTAGCGGATGTGCACAATCACAGCTTCACCAACAAATGGAATGCCGATTCCTATGGCGAGGTTTTTCGCTCGCCGCACCTGGAATACGAGATTGTGGTTGTGGCGCCGGACGGGCGCTTCGCCGCTTTCACCAATGTTTGGGTCGACGACGTGAATCGCTCGCTGCTATTTGAACCCGTCGGCACGCACTCGGATTATCGCCGTCGCGGGCTCGGCAAGGCTTTGATGACTTACGCGCTCAAGCGCATGAAGGCAGAGCATGACCTGCTATGCGCCTATGTCTGCCACGAGCCGGCGGATAAAAACCCGGCTTCGGGCGCCTTGTACGCATCGGTCGGTTTCCAAGAGCTTCACAAGATTCATGAATATGTCAAGCGCTTGAGCTAGGACGCTGAACGGCGCCCGGGGGACGGATTCACCACAGAGGCGCAGAGCGCACAGAGATTTCAAGAAAAAACTTTGTGTTCTTCGTGTCTTTGCGGTTTATTTCGCTTTTGAACGGCAAAGCCATGTAATTTGCCAATAATCTGAAATGCGCCCTGGTGCAAGCGCCTTCGTTCACATCGCGCCACAATCTGTTACAATACGCCACACAATGTTGAGCGCGATTAACGAGGGACGGCGGAAAATATGCCTTTGCAGATCTTCAACGTGTTAGGGCGCGAGAAACAAGCTTTCATTCCGATTCAAGACGGGCGCGTCGGTATGTATGTCTGTGGACCCACGGTCTACGAGCATTCGCATCTGGGACATGCCAAGACCTACGTATCTTTTGACGTGGTAGCGCGTTACCTGCGTTATCGCGGCTTCGACCTGCTCTACGTGCAGAACATCACCGATGTCGGTCACTTGCGCGCCAACGAAGAAGACAGAATCCTGGTACGGGCGGCGCAACTCAATGCCAAGCCCATGCAAATTGTCGAGACCTATACGCGCAGCTATTTTGAAGATATGGACGCGCTGGGCGTGCAACGTCCGGATATTTCGCCACGCGCCAGCGGTCATGTGCCGGAACAGATTGAGATGATAGAAACGCTGATCGCCAACGGCAATGCTTATGTCGCGGACGGCAACGTCTATTTCGATGTGCTTAGCGATGAAGATTATGGCAAGTTGTCGAACCGGCGCGTGCAAGAACAACAAGACGAATCTCGCGACTTGGTCGGTGGCGACAAACGGCATCCGGCTGATTTCGCGCTATGGAAGAAAGCCGAGCCGGAACACATCCTGCGCTGGAACAGTCCCTGGGGCGTCGGCTTTCCCGGTTGGCACATCGAGTGTTCCGCCATGGCGCAGAAGTATCTGGGGGCGACCTTCGATATTCACGGCGGCGGCATTGACAATATCTACCCGCATAATGAGAACGAAATCGCCCAAAGCGAATGCGCCAATTGCCAGCCATTCGCTAATTACTGGATGCTAACCGGCAGCCTGAACGTGCTCGACCCCGACGAAGGAATTCCGGTCAAGATGAGCAAATCGCTGGGCAATTATGTGACGATCAAAGATGCGCTGAAAGCCTACCGCCCCCAAGAACTGCGCTACTTCATCCTGACCTCGCATTACAGCAATCCGGTTGTTTATAGCGAAGATGCGCTGGCTTCGGCCAAGTCCGGCTGGGAGCGCCTGATGAACGCCGTGCGTCTGCTGCGGCAGCGCATGAACAGCGCAGGCGACGACGATGCCGGCAGCGCTTTCTGCGAGCGGGTTGATCGCGCCAAAGAGGAATTCGCGAAAGTCATGGATGACGATTTTAACTCGCCGCGCGGCATCGCCGTTTTGCAGGATTTGACGCGCGAAGTGAATACCTTGCTGAACAGTGATACTGAAGTGGGCTTGTATACGCTGGCGGCTATCGACGAAGCCTACGCTTCCTTTGGCGGCGGGGTACTCGGGCTGGTGCCGGCGACTGAAGCGGGTGAAAGCGGCGATGGACAGCGGGAGGCGGCTTTGATTCAGATGCTGATTGATATGCGGGCGCGTGCGCGAGCCGAGCGCGACTTCGCGCGCAGCGATCAGATTCGCGATCAGTTGGCTGGCTTGGGCGTCGTCTTGGAAGACCGCGCCGATGGGACGGTTTGGAAGCTAAACTGAGCGAAGAAGCGCGAGCAGAAATGAGGCGGTCGAGATGCCTGAATTTCTCTACGGGCATTGGGCGGTAATCGAGGCGATGCGCGCGGGTCGGCGCAAGCTGGACGCGCTGATGATTCATCAACGCGCCGAAAAACGCGGTCCTGTCGGCGATGCCATGAGCATGGCGGAAGAGCTAAAACTGCCGATTCAACGCGTACAGCGACGCATTCTCGACGACTTGGCGAGGAACGGCAATCACCAGGGCTTGGTCTTGCGCGTGGGACCTTATCCCTATTGCGACGTGGAAGAGATCTTGGGCACGGCCGCCCGCCGCCAGGAAAAACCCTTCATCCTTTTGCTGGACCTGCTCAAGGATCCGCAGAATGTCGGCTCTCTGATTCGCGTCAGCGATGCTGTCGGCGCGCATGGCATCGTGATCCAGGAGCGCCGCAGCGTGGCGGTGACGCCGGCCGTGGTAAACGCGTCGTCAGGCGCGGTGGAGCATATCAATGTGGCGCAGGTGACCAACCTCGTCTCCGCCATGAAGGAACTGAAGGATCAAGATATCTGGATGGTCGGGCTGGACGTGGGACCTAACATCCCGCCGCTGGACAAAACCGACCTGAACATGGCGCTGGGACTGGTGATGGGCAGTGAGGGCGAGGGCTTGCGCCGCCTGGTGCGCGATACCTGCGACCTCTTGTTGACGCTGCCGATGCGCGGCCAGGTGGGCAGCTTGAATGTCGCCACCGCCGGCGCCATCGCGCTCTATTCCGCCTGGAGCGCCCGCGACTGGAATGGCTGGGTTCACGCTTAAGTGTCTTCTGTCCCGCTATCGATAAATGCTTTGTCGATTTGTTCCCTGACCTGTTCTACAAAAGCCGTAGGGTGTATTAGAAGAATGTCGTTTACCAGTGTATATGGCTTGGAAAACCGCTGATCATGTTTTACTTCAACGTTGCCCATTAAGTTTATCGTCTCTACGGAATCTAATATCGCGCTCTTTTTCCCCGCGTATCCAATATGCTTGAGGTCAATTACGAATCCGGTCAAACGACCCAATTCATAACCTTCAATCTGCGGAAAAAAATGCGCTACGACCCGCCTGGTCTTGCCCTTGCTGGATTCGCCCGATTCGAGGGTATACAGCCGATCCATCCACGGAATCAGTAGCGTCATTGCCGCGACGTGATTGTCCGGTGAGCCGGCCATTAACTGCTGAATCTGGGGCCGCGCGCTGATAGCCCAGGCGTCTTTGTAAGTGGCGTTCTCGATGTCGTCTATCGTCAGCGTATCTTCCAACTCCATGGGGTCTCCTCCATTCAAAAGCGAAAGCGACTACAGTATAGCACATTTAGAACCTTTCAAACGATGCGCTAATGGTTTGGTAGAGTATCCTTTTCGCTTGAAATGCTTTTAGAGAGCCCTCGACATGAGAACCTTAACCCAAAATTACCAACGATTTGTTAGGAACGAGTCGCAGGAGTCGTCCCAGTAGAACTGAGTAAGTCATGCAAAAAATGAGGAGCCTGTAGGGGCGGCTCGCTGAGCCGCCCGTCGTCATATTTTCTTGCCCGATGATGTCGCTCATGCGGTGATTTTCGGGCGTTTCAGCGAAACGCCCCTACAGTTTTCGATTATTTTGTGGCTGTTTATACTTCATCAA
>DAOULD010000111.1:0-11686 GCA_034420635.1 Anaerolineae bacterium
TACGTCAGTGATATGCTGCGCTTGTACGATTACATTGACATGATCATCCCTCGCGGAGGCAATGGCTTGCACGTATTTTGCCGCGAGAACAGCAGCATCCCGGTGATCACCGGGGGCATCGGCGTCTGCCATATCTTTGTAGACGAGAGCGCGGACCTGGCCAAAGCGATCCCCGTGTTGAACAACGCCAAGACACAGCGCCCGGCGGTCTGCAACTCGATGGAGACCCTGTTGGTGCACCGCGCGGTTGCCGACGAGATTTTGCCTGTGGTGGTAGAGGTCCTTGGCAGCGAAGGGGTCGTCTTCCACGCCGAGCCCCGTGCCCAGGAGATCGTCGGTAGATGCGCGCAAGTGGCGCCGGCAGCGGACGATGACTTTGATACGGAGTGGTACAATCTGACCTTGAATCTCAAGGTAGTCGACCATGTTGACGAGGCGATTGCGCATATCGCTCGGCACGGTACACAGCATTCCGATAGCATTTTGACAGAAGAACCTGCCAACGCGGAGAAATTTCTCAACGAAGTCGATTCGGCGGCGGTGTATTGGAACGCCAGCACGCGCTTCACCGACGGCAGCGCCATGGGTATGGGCGCGGAAGTGGCGGTCAGCACGCAGAAGCTGCACGCCCGCGGTCCCATGGCTCTGGAAGAATTGACGACTTACAAGTGGATCGTGAAGGGCGACTATACATCGCGCGAATGATACGGCTTTGGAGCTTGTCCTGCACAGCAATCAAACCGATTATTCTCTCGTTGGTTTAACAGAAAACCAGGATTCCGGCCAATGACTTTTCTGACGCATGCACGGAGAGGAGACCTCTTCACGCATTGGGTCTGGCCAATACCGATATTGTTGGTCGTGGCCTCGCTGAGCATCCGGGAAATCAATCTATATCCGCCCACGCCTGATGAGTTCTATTCTATGTACAATTCGGGTTGGCTGGTGGGCGGTCCCTTCACGCCGCTTGACGTCATCGAGTCGCTCTACAACCAGAGCCCGAACCATGTACCGGGATACTTTATTCTTCTGAGTGTCTGGGGAAATCTTACCTTTTACGATATCGCCAGCGCTCGATTACTGGGCATTTTCTGCGGCTTGCTGAGCATAGCTGTATGTTTTCGATTGGCGCGGGATTTTGCAGGTCCGTTGGCGGGTATGTTTTCGATCATCATCATCAGCAGCAACTCCTTCTACAGCTATTACATTCCGCATGCGCGCATGTATTCCCTGATGTTGCTGTTGGCTGGAGTGGTTTTGTGGCTGTATTTTCGGATCATGTTTCAACTGCGTCCTGCGCGGCGACGAGACTATATCGCGCTGGGGTCTGCCGTCTTTCTCTTCATGAGTGTACACGTATTCAGCGGCGTGTTCTTGCTGGTATTGGCTGTCTTCCAACTGGCATTTGTGACGCGAGATCGGAGGTGGTATCAGCTTGCGCTCACTGTTGCCGCGGCAGTGCTGCTGGCTGCTCCCTATTATCTGATCGTAGTCGCAAGAGGGATCCCTCTTTCTCAAAGTGACTGGGCAAAAGAAGCAACAAGCGCTTGGGACGTCATCGCTGCCTGGCTAGAACTTGCGAGCAATGGACAGCCTCTTCTTGTTGCGATATCGGTAGCGGGTTTGGCATTGGCGGCGAAGGAAAGGCTTCCGCGTCTGGATGCGCTCGTGGCGCTTGTCTTCATTCACCTTGTGGTTTTAGGATTGCTAAGTGAAACTACTCGATTCACCACCACAACGAATTTGCGCTTTCTGCTGCCTGCCTTTTTGATTTTCCTGCTGCTTATGGCAGCCGGATTACGCGCCCTGTACCATTATCGAAGATTTCTCGGCATATCGGTGATGCTTTGGCCAGTAGCAGGCATTTTTTTTCAATTGGGCGTCGACTGGGAACTTTTTTTGGCGGGACGCGTTGACTCATTTTTGAATCCTCCATGGCAAGTCATTGCGCGTATGGCATCGGAATCGGAACCAAATCCACTGATCATCGGCTATCGCATTTCAATTTCAAGTTATTGGCTGGATTTCCCAAGTCGCTTAAATTACTCGCAACGGCAACACTATTTTGACAGAACAGGCTTGAGCGTTTACTTCTCCGCTGACGCGCACGATTTCAACTTAACCGTTCGCAACAACGCGCTGGTTTCGCCGAGAATCTGGGTCTTATCCCGAAGCTCTATCACTGAGACAGAGGAAATCCAAGAAGTCGATTCCGCCGTTGCTAACTACAATTATGAGCTCTGCGGGACGATTCAGGCCGGAGTTGATGCTGTGATTCTGGATTATGCCTGGACAGTGCTGGACTGCGCGGAACCGGATAGTCAGCTGGAAGCGCGAACGGCATTGCACGAGATTCACTTCTTTGGAGCCAACGTCAGCACAAACGGCTCGACTTTAACCTTCGTAGATAGCTGGTCCGCGACCGTTGATTTCGCTCATGAAGATTACTTGATGTCGTTCCAGCTCATCTCCGCGGACTGGGACAACGTGGCGCAGGTGGATCTACCCTTGGTCCACGAAGGCATACTCCGACAGTTCAGCATTGATATCGGCAATGTTGCGCCAGGAAACTATAGACTGATGGCGATCGTTTACAATAAGCGCACTGGCAGCCGACTTGCCTGGAATGACAGCGGCGCTGATCCACCGGAGTTGTTGCCGCTAGCCGACGTTGTTCTTGAATAGTTAGGGCGGGCATTGCGCTTCGTCCATTTGTAACTTTGATCCTGTTCGCGAATGTCCGCTTGACATGAAAAGTATGCTCGCTGCATAATGAACGCAATTGAATAGACGGATAAAGGCATTGACGAAGACAGTCCACAAGCGCGCTTTAGGCGTCTGCGGATTCAGGGAGCGGGCATCAAAGACTGCGAGTGCCCGCGGAAGCAGTTGTGGAATTCCCTTCCGAGCCGACAGGTGAAAGACGGTCAGAGACTCCTGGTTGACCGGCCAAGTAGTCTGCTCCGCCGGTCCGGCGTCACTGGACAAATCAAGCGCAGCGTCCGCTTAGGACGCTGAAACAGGGTGGTACCGCGGGAATGCTCACGCTCTCGTCCCTAGTCGGATCGAGGGCGTTTTTTGTTGGGAGCGTCTGACGATAGCTTTGAAAGAATACAGGGCGAAGGAGTAGCAATGTCACAGACTGTTGAGGTATTGCGTCATCAGGCGCTAGACGAACTGCACAAATCCACAACCAGCGATGAGTTAGTCCAGTGGCGGAGCCGCTACCTAGGGCGGAAAGGCGCGGTTGGCGCGCTCTTTGGCACGATTGGCAAGCTGCCCAAAGAAGAACGCGCGGCTTTCGGCCAACAAGTCAACGCCCTGCAAACCGAACTCCAGAAGGCTTTCGAGGAACGCGAACAGTTAATCCGCGAGCAGGTTCTGGCGCAGGACCTTGAAGAAGGCGAAATCGATATAACGCTTCCCGCCTATCCGCGCCAAATGGGCGGATTGCATCCCGCGACCCGCACCCATCGCGAGTTTCAAACGATTTGGGCGGAAATGGGATTTCAGGTCTATCAGAGTCACGATGTTGAAGAAGATGATTTCAACTTCACGCTGCTCAATCTGCCGCCGCATCATCCGGCCCGGGATATGCAGGATACCTTTTACACGACCAACCCCCGGGTCTTGCTGCGGACGCACACCTCGCCCGGGCAAATCCGCGCCATGCGAGAATTGGGCGAAGGCGGCAACAAGCCAATTCGCGTCATATTGCCGGGCATGTGCTACCGTCAAGAGCAGGTCACAGCCCGCAGCGAGATTCAATTCACGCAAGTGGAAGGACTGGCGATCGGACGCAATATCCGCATGAGCGACCTTAAGGGGACGATCAGCGAGTTTGCCAAGCGCATGTTCAATACCAATGCCAAAGTTCGCTACCGCGCTTCTTACTTCCCGTTCACAGAACCGAGCATGGAGGTTGATGTCGAGTGCTTTCTCTGCGGCGGCGCGGGCTGCCGCGTCTGCAAATACACAGGCTGGCTGGAGATCGCCGGCAGCGGCATGGTGCACCCCACAGTATTGAGGAATGGCGGATACGATCCGAACCTGTGGAGCGGCTTCGCCTTCGGCATGGGCCCGGAACGCATCACGATGCTAAAACACGGGATCCAGGACATTCGCTATTTCTGGGGCAACGACTTGCGCTTCTTGAAGCAGTTTTAGCTGGGGGAACGAGCGAAGGTCGTCGCTCGAAAACAGGATGAAACCCGCGCGCCGATGAGCAAGGTATTTCGAGCATGCGAATGAAAGGGCATTCCCTCAAAGTCATCGTAGACCGCATTCTAAGCCATTGGCTTGGCGCCGCGCCGATATTGCTGGCAGTTGCCGTGCTAGGCTTTTACCACAGCGGCTTGTATGCGCCTTTCGCCCTGGAATTTCCGGGCAAAATCAAGCTGTCGCAGCGCGAGCATTACTTCGCAAAGCGCGGCATCGTCATGAATGCTACGGACGAGATCGACGTCTTTCGGGAATTCGTCGCCGACAACATTATCGACTCGCCATCGCTGTGGTACGTCTATCCTGACTTGGACAAGTGGGCGCCGCGGATAGCGGAGGCGCGAAACGTTTTGGGCGACTTGCGGTACACGCAGTGCGCCAGCGAACCCGTCGGTCGCAAACACGTAATCTCCCGCTACATGTGGCAGTCGCTAGGATGTGCGATCCCGGACGCAACTGTTAGTGACCGGGACGAACTCATCAGCTTGAAGTTCTATACTTCCTCGCTGGATAACGATAGCGAGGCGCTTTTCTTCGTCGATGAGTGGTCAGCGCTTGGCGCGCCAAGCGTTCTGAACGACTTCAGCATGTCGTATCAGTTGCTCAATGACGACTGGGAGAACAAGGCGCAAGTCGACCTGCCTTTTGTGCACGAAGGTACATACCGTCGCTTCTCAATTGATCTCAGCCACGTTCCGGCGGGCAGCTACCGATTGATGGCGGTCGCCTACAACCGGAATACGGGCGAACGACTTGATTGGATCAACAATACCGGCTATCCCAGGAACATGTTGTTGCTAGACGAGATTGCAATTTCAAAAACCTGAACGATCTATCACTATCAGAACTTGGAAAGGAACGTCACCCATGCTCGTACCGATTTCCTGGATCAAAGATTATGTCGACATCGATATACCGGTTGAATTGCTGGCAGAAAAGTTAACCGTTGCCGGGCTGGAAGTCGCGCACTTGAGGTATATCGGCCTGCCGCAGGCTGAGGCGCCCGGCGTCCGCATGCCCCGCTCCGACCATCTCGTTTGGGATCGCGAGAAACTGCTGCTGGCGCGCGTCGTCGAGGTCAAAGCCCACCCCAACGCCGACAGGCTGGTCTTGGCGCTGGTCGACTACGGCGGGGAGGAACTGGAACAATGCGTAACCGGCGCGAGCAATCTCTTTGAATACAAAGGGCAGGGCGAGATCAACCCGCCGATTTGGGGCGCCTTCGCCATGGAGGGCGCGCGTGTTTGGGACGGGCACAGTGACAAGCCGCGCTTGATGACCTTAAAGGGCAAGGAATTGCGCGGCATTTACAATAAGAGCATGGTCTGTTCCGAGAAGGAATTGGGCATTTCCGACGAGCATGAGGGTGTGATCATCCTGGATCACGAAGAGCGCTATGTGGCTGGCGCGCCGCTGGCCGACATCCTGGGCGATGTGATACTAGACATCGAATTCACGCCTAATTTGGCGCGCTGCTTCAGCATGATCGGCGTCGCGCGGGAGGTTGCGGCTATTCTGGGGGTGGAGATGCGGTATCCGTCTTTCGAATTTGTCGCGGAGGGCGATCCAATCGAAGAGCAGGTCAAAATCGATATTCGCGAGCCCGAATTGAATCCACGTTTCACGCTGACGCTCTTGCGCGATACCGAGGTCAAACCCTCGCCGTTTTGGATGCGGCATCGCCTGCGCCTCATCGGGCAGCGCCCCCGCAACAATATCGTCGATGTCACCAACTACATAACTTTTGAATTAGGTCAGCCCCTGCATGCATTCGATTATGACAAATTAGTGGATCGGGCCGGAGGGCTGCCGACGATCATCACCCGTCTGCCGGAAGCGGGAGAGCGTTTGGAAACGCTTGATGGCCTTGCCCGCGACCTGGGCAAGGAGACCATCCTGGTGGCCGACACGGCGGGCGCCCTGGCCATCGGCGGTGTGATAGGCGGCGGCGAGACCGAGATCAGCGAAAGCACACGTAATGTCCTGTTAGAAGCGGCAGCCTGGAACAATATCAGCGTTCGCAAGACCATCAAGGAACAGCGAATCCATACCGAGGCCTCAGCGCGTTTCAGCAGAGGCGTACATCCCTCCCAATCAATATTGGGGTCGAGCCGCGGGATCGAACTAATGCGGCAATTGGGTGGCGGAACCGTGGCGGCGGGCGCCCTCGACGCTTATCCAGCGCCACCGGAAACGGTGACCGTTGCGGTACCGATTGAACGGATCAACGCGCTGCTGGGCATGGAAATTACGATTGATCAAGCGGCAGACGCTTTGCGCCGCCTCGAGTTTGAGACGCGCGTCGACGACGAGGTCATTCATGCCACGGCGCCGGATCACAGGCTGGATATCAGCGCGGATCCCGTCGTTGGTCAGGCGGATCTCCTGGAAGAGATCGCGCGCATGCTGGGTTATGACCGGATTCCCGAGACGATCATGGCGGACGAGATGCCGCCGCAACGCGAGAACACGAACGTATTCATTGAAGAGCGCGTTCGCGACATCCTGGCGGGCTTGGGCTTGTACGAAGTTATCAACTATCGCTTTACCAATCGGGAGACCGAAGCGATGCTGGTACCCGATGGTCTGCCGTCTTCGCTACCCGATGCGGAATACGTGGAAATCGTCAATCCTTCCGCCAGCGAACGCAATGTCCTGCGACATACCCTGATGGCCAACATGCTGGAGACGGCAGCCAACAATGCTCGATATCAGAGGACGCAACAGGTATTCGAGATTGGCAAAGTCTACCTGCAAGCAGACGCGGTCTTGCCGGAGGAACCCATGCGCCTGGGTATCCTGCTGACAGGGACGCGTGATCAGCCCACCTGGCGCGCAGGCGACGCCGGGGACGCCCTCGACTTCTATGACCTGAAAGGCGTGATCGAAAGTCTATTAGCAGCCCTGCACATTGATGATTTCAGTTACGAACGCGCGACGCACAGCAGCTTCCATCCCGGGCGGTCAGCGAATCTGCTGGCGCGCCGGGTACCGGTCGGCGCCTTTGGCGAGATCCACCCCCAGGTCGGCCAGCGCTTTCGACTGACCGATAGCAAAGTCTTTTATGCCGAGCTGGAGGTAGCGCCCCTTTTGCAATACCAGCAGCGCCTGCACAAGATCGAGCCGCTGCTGACGACCCCGGCCATTCTGGAAGACATCGCGCTGATTGTTGATGCCAATGTCGCGGCTAAGGAAGTCGAACGGGTGATCCGGCAAGCGGGCGGCCGCTTGCTGAAAGATGTCACGCTTTTTGACGTTTACACTGGCGATCCCATCCCGCAGGGCAAGAAGAGTCTGGCCTACTCACTAACTTATCAGGATCCGGAACGGACCCTGACTGACAAAAACGCGGCGAAAGCGCGCAAGAAAATTATCGGCGCGGCGCGGCATCGCTTGCGGGCGGAACTGCGTTCCTGAGCGCTTCCTGGATGGCCGGCGGCTAGTAGCCTTTGCCACGATCGAGTTGATTGAGCAGAGGGCGGTTTTCGAGATAGCGGCGCAGGTTCTCTCTGAAAACCAGAGCGGCCTTGTCGTGGTAGTCGCGCGTGAAGCCCGATATGTGCGGCGTGATGATGACGTTGTCGAGGTTCCATAGCGGGCTGGTCGAAGGCAGCGGTTCTTCCTCGAAGACATCGAGGGCGGCGCCCGCGATCTTGCCCGAGGAAAGCGCGGTAATCAGCGCCTTCTCGTCGACGACGGGCCCGCGCGAGACGTTAATCAAGACTGCGCTGCCCTTCATGGCGTCAAGGATCTCATCGTTAATCAAATGGCCCGTCCTTTGCGTCAAAGGCACCAGCACCACTAGATAGTCGCAATCCCTGGCCATTGATGCGATGGTGGCCGACGGATAAATACGATCGGGAATGTCTCCGTTGGGATCGCCGACCCCCGGCAGAACGAAGGCATTGACCTCGGCGGTATTGCCCAGGTCTTGCTTTGACGCCAGCACGGTCATGCCCATGCCGGCGCAAAGCCGCGCCAATTCGCGCCCGATGCTGCCGTATCCGACGATGCCAACCGTTTGACGGTCCATATCAATCGGCATGAAGATCTCGTAGGCATTTTCCGGCCACTCCGCCCTGCCCTGCAGGCTCAAGGCGAGGCGCATCTTGTAGTTGAACATGAGCATCATCATCAAACAGTAATGCGCCATGTTGGTGGCATGGACGCCGCTGGCGGAGGTTACCGTGATGTCTTCCGCCTGTACGATGCGATGATGCAGCGCCTGATTCAAGCCCGAGGTATTGGCCTGGATCCAGCGCAGCTTTGGCGCTTGTTCCGGCTCGGGAAAATAGCTGGTTGTGTACAAAACTTCGGTCCGAGCCATGACGTCAACAGGTACATCGGGAAAGTGGCGCTCGATCTGAAGTCGCGGGGAAATCTCTCGTAAATCAGCGAGGATAGCGTCGCTGAAGTCGATGGCGACGGTAACGTTGATGCGCTCTGATTCTGCCATGATCACCTGGCTCCTTTGGCGCTTCTGGCGCGGACGACAGCGTTAGTGCCGTAGCTGATACGGGCATAGCGTGTTGGACAATGTGCCTTATAATACGATTCTAATCTTAGAAGCCAGGCGTGACAACAGGATTGCGTCTGAGGACAAGTTGAGGGAGGAAGGCATGGGCTTGCTGGATGGGAAGATCGCGCTCGTCTTTGGCGTTGCGAACAAGAATTCGATCGGCTGGGGAATCGCCAAGGCATTGCAACGCGAGGGCGCGACGATTGTCTTGAGTTATGCCATGGACAGGCTGGAAAAGCGGGTGCGGCCACTGGGCGAGTCTATCGGATGCGAGTTGATGCTGCAGGCGGATGTAAGCAGGGGCGACGAGTTGGACGCGGTGTTTGCGGCGGTCGAAGGGAAGTACGGGAAACTGGATGTGCTGGTTCATTCGATTGCCTTTGCCGACCGCGCATCGCTGGGTGGGCGCTTTGTCGAGCTTTCGCGCGAGGGGCTCTTGGGAGCGATTGATGTCAGCGCCGTAAGCCTGATCGAACTGTCGCGCCGCGCCGAACCCTTGATGAAAGACGGCGGCAGCATCATGAGCCTGACCTATAACGCCTCGCGCCAGGTCATCCCCAATTACAATGCCATGGCGATTGCCAAAGCCGCGTTGGAGGCGATCACCATGTATCTGGCGGCGGATCTGGGCCAGAGCAAGATTCGCGTCAACGCGATCAGCGCGGGCGCCATCAAGACGCTTTCGGCTGGCGGCATCGCCGGGTTCCGCGACTTGCTCAGATACGCCGAGGTCACCTCACCGCTGAATGAGCTTGTGAGCCAGGACGATGTCGGCGACCTGGCGCTGTTCCTGGCATCGGACCTGTCGCGCCGCATTACGGGCGAAGTGATCTACGTCGATGCGGGCCACAACATTATGGGTTACACCGATGTTGAGGCGCTGATGCAGCAACTGGATTAGACGAACTGCCGCGCGCGTGATCGCGCAGACTGGCTTCCAGTATCAATCGATTAAGCGCGCCCATGTCTGCGCGAGCGATCAAAGAACATAAGCGGGCTGTCGCGGTTTGATCAATCAAGCGCGCCAGCAAACATGACTTCGCGTTCGGGAGGACCTAAAGCAAAGTCGCGCAAATCGGCGCGCCGCAATGCCAGCAAAGCAAAAGCCAAGCCAAGGCAGCCGATGACAAACACTGTGCCGTAGGCGACGGTATGATCTCCTGATAGCTGCAGCGCCAGATCGCGCAATATGCCGCCGCCCGCCACGCCAAAGCCCCGCGCAAAAGTAACGGTCAGCGTCCAAAAGCCGAGAAAGGCGCCCGCTTGTCCGTCGGGGCTCAAATCCATCATCAAGCCCAGCGTGCCGATATTCCAAATCCCCAAACCCAAGCCGAGCAAGATCAAGCCCGGCGTGACCAGAGCGCGGATTTCGCCCAGGGAAGACAGCGCGAAAAGCAAGTATGTAGCCATCAGAAGCCCGACGCCGACCAGGGACATGAGACCGTTCGTGAGCTTAGGATAACGGCGGGACAGGTATAAGAAGCCGAAGGAGCCCAGAATCGCCATGCTGCCCCAATAGGCGGAAAATCGGTTTGTAACCTGCGCTTCCATGCCAAAAACTTGCCCGGCAAATGGTTCCAACACGGTATCCTGCAAAAAAGCGAACATCATCGAGAGGACCAAATAGACCAGGAACAAGCGCATTGGGCGGCTGCGCCAAACCAGAGCCAAATCGCGCAGCAGGTCCGAAGATTCGACGCTTCGTTTGAGGCTGCGCTTGCCGTGCCGCTTTTCTTCACCCAGCAACGAGAAGAGCCAGATGGCGGCCAGCAGCAAGGACGTAATCAAAAAGAGGTTCTGCAGAGCGTCCGCCGAGAAAGCAATCTCGCCCGCGCCTTCCTGGTGAGGCAGCATAACGCTGAAGAAGACGCCTCCGATGGTGAAGCCCAGCAACAGGAAGGTCCATACCAGTCCAACCGCGCGCCCTCTTTGCGCCGGCGCGGCGCGGTCGTGAACCAGCGCTAGAAATGTGCTGCCGGAGAGCGCGATACCCAGGCTGAACAACAAGAATGAAAGCGCGATAACCAGCCAGAGCGCGGGGGATGGCGGCAGCGGAGGATCGCTTTGAGCCGAGCGCACCATTTCGGCGGTAGAGAAGCCCAGCGACAGGGTGCTCAAGACCATCATCGCGCGACCCAGCCAGACCCAGAACAGTCGGCGAAATCCGCCAATCACATGCGTGTCCGAATAGCGCCCAGCCCAGACCCCCAGAGGCGCCAGGAAATAGCGCAGCCCGGTCAACAATCCGACCACGGTCGCGCTGTAGCCGAGGTCGGCAACCATGATGCGGTTCCAGACGCCGGTCGCCAAGACGTCCGCCATACCCGAGCCAAGGTGAAAGATGCCGATCTTAATGTTGCGAGCGATTGTCAAGTTCGATGGTTTTCGTTCAGACATTTGCAGATTTTGGTATAATTTTACAGATTTTCACGGTTTATCTTACAGGTTTCAAATGCCAGGTGTCAATGCTGAGGACATGGCAATTTCGTTTCTTGTGTTTGCGGGCGAGCGCTTTGTGCGGCGCAATGTGCCCTGAAATGCTGGGAAGATGCCCTCATTTTGCCCTCATTTTGCCCCCTTTTTTGGCAACAGTACAGATACAGTATGTATACGTGGGGGGGTAGGGGGTGTACATTTTTTATTCACCACAGAGGCGCAGAGGGCACAGAGGTTTTTTGTTTGCCACAGAGGCGCAGAGAGCACAGAGAGATTTTTTCACCACAGGTCGTGTAGGGCGCGTAGACACAGCCCTTCGACACTGATCGTCAAGACACGAAGGACACAAAGAGTTTTTTGCCACAGAGGCACAGAAGTAAGCGCAAGTAAGTCATGCAAAAATAAGCCGCGTGTAGGGGCGACATATCATGTCGCCCGTCGATGCGATGGCGCGGTTTCGGGCGACCAGATTGGTCGCCCCTACGGGATTCGATTATTTTGTAGTTTTCT
>DAOULD010000112.1:0-7456 GCA_034420635.1 Anaerolineae bacterium
GACGGAAGCCCCTGGCAGATCACCATCAACTCGCCCTCCAACTTCGAGGTGCAATCGCAGCGCCTGGCTTTCGCCGTCGCGGACAATTGGCGCGACTTCGGCATTGACGCCACTGTGCAGCAGATGGACGGCGGAACATTCTGGAGCAATTACAACAACGGTACCTTCGACGCCGGCTCGTATTGGCCCGGCTGCGGCGCCTTGCCCGATAGCTGGGATCTACTGGACGCCTTTTGGCACAGACGCCACATCGTGCCCATCGGCCAGCCCGCGGGCGGCAACGCTATGCGCTACGACAGCGAAGCGCTAAGCGGCATTCTCGATCAGATCGCGGTGCTGCCGAGCGATCATCCGGACACGATCCCGTTGCTGACGGAATTCGAGAAGCAGTTTGTGGTGGAGCGCCCCTGGCTGCCGATGTTCGGCACATCGAAATTTGTGCCGGTCGTAACGACCTATTGGGACGGCTTGCCGACCGCGGACAACTTCTACGAAGGACCCTGGTGGTGGTGGTCCTTGTTCAAGTATCACACGCCGTTCATACAGCCGAAGTCTGACGGCTAGGCTGCGGGACTAGCGAAATAGGATTAGGTTTGCTCTAATCGGCGGACCTAATCCGCATTTCTTGAGACGCTTGTATGCAATTCGGGAAGTTCGTTGTCACGCGGATCATCGCGTATGTGCTGGTGATTTGGATCGGAATCACGGTCGTCTTCTTCGTGCCGCGATTTATGCCTTCAGATCCGGTAGAGTCGATGCTGGGCCGGATTATGAGCCAAGGCGCTTACATGGAAGCGGAACAGGTCGAGGCGATGCGCGCCACCCTGACCCAGGCTTTCGGCTTGGAAGGAACGCTGGCGGACCAGTACTTCGGCTTCTTACACCGCACTTTCGTCACACGAGACTTTGGCCCTTCGTTGTCGATGTTTCCGGCGCCGGTCAACGAGTTGATCGGGCGCGCGCTGCCCTGGACGCTGGGCTTGCTGCTGACCTCAACTGTCATCGCCTGGATCGTCGGCAACACCATAGGTTTGCTCGCTGGTTACAAGAGCCGCTGGATCTCCTCGCGCGCGTTAGAAGTTATCGCGATCCTCGTCTATCCCATACCCTATTACATCACTGCGCTAATATTGATCATCCTGTTCATCCACATCAATCCGATCTTCCCGCTGTTTTTCTCCGTGCGAGGCGAGCCGCTGTCCTGGCAATTTATCTCCAGCGCCATCTACAACTCTATCCTGCCTGCGCTGTCGATCGTCATCGTCGGCTTCGGCTGGTGGGTCTTGAGCATGAAGGCGCTGGCGTCAAGCATCTCGGAAGAAGACTTCGTCTATTTCGCCAAGTTGAAGGGCGCGGGCGAAGGCCGGATCATGACCGCCTACGTGCTGCGCAACGCCATATTGCCGCAGGTGACGGTTTTGGCGCTGCAGATCGGCGCCATCTTTAATGGCGCGCTGATCGCGGAGATTCTCTTCAGTTATCCCGGTTTGGGCACGATGACCTATAACGCGGTGCTGCAAGCCGATTACAACCTGCTCATGGGCACCATCACGATTTCCATCATCGCCGTCGCTACCTCCACCCTGATTATCGACCTGTTGTATCCCTTCTTTGATCCGCGGATCAGGCAGAGATAGCGATGCGCAGAACCAGCCCCCGTTTGACCATCGGCTTGATCATTTTCGCCGCCTTTATCATACTTGGCGGCATTCTGCCTTTCTTTTCGCCGGAAGACCCGCGCGACTGGATCCGGCACCCGCGCAACTTGCCGCCAAGCGCCGAGCATCTGCTGGGCACGACGAATCTGGGGCAAGATACCTTCTGGCTCTTGTCTTACGCGACGCAGAATTCGCTCTTAATCGGCGTGTTTGTGGCATTCTTCGCCACGCTTATCGGCGTCTTCGCCGGTTTGGCGGCCGGTTTCCTCGGCGGCATCCCTGATCGCGTCATTACACTACTGGCCGATGTCTTCATTGTAGTGCCGTCGTTGCCTATTCTGATTTTGATGTCGTCACTGCTGCAGGGGCGCGCATCGCTGATCCTCATAAGCCTCATCCTCATCATCTTCAACTGGCCCTGGCCGGCGCGTCAGATGCGCTCAATCGCCCTGAGCATGCGCGAGCGACAATTTGTCAACACCGCGCGCTTCTCGGGCTCGAGCACGATTCACATATTGGCCGAAGAGATCGTGCCGCATATCTTCAGTTGGGCGATGGCGAACTTCGTCAACACCGTGCTGGTCGCCATAGCCATCGAGTCCGGCCTGGCTGTGATCGGATTGTCTAGCCTGGAAGAAGCCACGCTAGGCACAATGATCTATTGGGCGCTGCAGCATCAGGCGCTTCTCGGGCAGCGCTGGTGGTGGATTGGCTCGCCCGTGGTCGCTATCATCGTACTCTTCGTCAGCCTGTTCCTGATTTCGACCGGCATTTCCAGTCTATCGGCGGAACGGCGGGGGCACGGCGATGCTTAGGCTGCGCAGTCTCAAGTGCTTCTACCATACGCCGCGCGGCGTCGTGCAGGCGGTCGATGGCGTCTCATTTGAAATTCGCCCCAATGAGGTGCTCGGCATCGCCGGCGAATCGGGCTGCGGCAAATCCACGTTGCTGAAGGTGCTCTACGACTACATTCAGCCGCCGCTGCAGATCGTCTCCGGCAGTTACGAAGCCCAATTCTCCGACAGCGCCGGCAAAATCAAGACGCTCGGCCCGGGCGCAATCCGCGAGCACTGGTGGGAATTTATCTCTTACATTCCTCAAGGCTCGATGAGCGTACTCAACCCGGTAATCCGCATCGAGAATCAGTTCTTTGACGCTGTGCCGAAGGGACATGATCTTAAAGCGAAGGGCAAGCGCGCGATTCGTGAACGGGTGGCTGCGTACCTGAAAGAGCTGGAGCTGCCAGTCGAGGTCTTGAAATCCTACCCTCACCAACTCAGTGGCGGCATGAAGCAGCGTGTGCTGGTGGCGCTCGGCACCTTTCTGCACCCGCAAATCGTCCTGGCTGACGAGCCGACAACCGCGCTGGATGTCGTCGTGCAGAAGGGCATTCTGCTGATGTTGACCGAGTTGCAGCAGCAGATGGAAAACACGCTGGTTGTCGTCTCGCATGACATGGGGGTGCACTACCAGATCAGCGACCGGCTGGCGATTATGTACGCCGGCAAGCTCGTGGAATATGGACCAACGGATGCCATATTCGGCAACCCCCTGCATCCTTACACGCAAATGCTGATTCAGTCCCTTCCGCGCGTCGGCGATCGGACGCAGCGCTCGGGCATCTCGGGTCGTCCCCCCAACTTGATTAACCCGCCGGCGGGCTGCCGCTTTGCCGCGCGCTGCCCGAAAGTGATGGAGCGCTGCGCCCATCAAGAGCCCGCGCTGATCCAGATTGAGCCTCAACACTTTACATCCTGTCACCTGTACGGCGAGGCTGTCTCTTGAGCGAAAACCTGCTGGAACTGCGTCATATCAGCAAAGTCTTCCGCATCGGCGGCCTTGTCTTCGGCACGCGCCTGGTCGCCGTGGATAATGTCAATCTGAGCTTGCCCTCGGCCGAGCCGTCGATACTGAGCATCGTCGGCGAATCCGGCAGCGGCAAGACCACGCTGGCGCGCATCATCCTGGAGCTGGAGCATCCGACAGCTGGCGATGTGCTGATTGACGGGCATCCGTTGTTTTCCAAGGGCGGCGATGGCCTGAAGGGGCGGGAATACTACCGAGCCGTGCAGCCGATCTTTCAGAATCCCTTCGAGGCTTTCAGCGCGCGGAAGAAAGTCGACCGCTACTTGTATGACGCCGCGCTGCGTTTGCGCGTTGCTCAGAACAGAAAAGAGGCGCGCGAAATCGTCGCCGAAGCGCTGGAGTCAGTCGGTCTGGACCCGTCGCGCGTGGAAGGCAAATATGCCAATCAGTTCTCCGGCGGCGAGCTGCAGCGCATCTCGGTCGCGCGCAGCCTTATCCCGCGTCCGAAGCTGATCGTGGCCGACGAACCCGTAAGCATGATTGACGCTTCGCTGCGCATGAACATCGTCAACTTGTTCCTGGAGCTGAAAGAGCGCTACAAAGTCAGCTTCGTCTACATCACTCACGATCTGTCGACCGCCTACTACGTCAGCGATTACATCGCCATCATGTACCGCGGCAGCGTGGTGGAATATGGACCGTCCGATCAAATCTTGACCGATTCAGTCCATCCCTATACGGAACTGCTGCTCGATTCTGTTCCGACGGTCGACCACAAGTGGGAGCGGGACGTCCAACTGCCCGACATTGAATTGAAAGAATACCAGGCGCAGGCCTGCAAATTCGCCAAGCGCTGCAAATACGTTCAAGCGATATGCGAAAACACGGTCCCGCCCTTGG
Organism: Anaerolineae bacterium; assembly: GCA_034420635.1. Taxonomy (GTDB): domain Bacteria; phylum Chloroflexota; class Anaerolineae; order Aggregatilineales; family Phototrophicaceae; genus UBA6055. Next base: position 4,365 of record DAOULD010000112.1, read on the forward strand.
TGCAAGTCTCGGGAGAGCGGCAGGCGCTTTGCTACAAGCCGGTCGATTTCGACCCGAAGGCAAGCGAGCCGCAAGCGGAAAGAGCACAAGCCGAAATTGGCCAATAGCCATCAGTTTACGCGTCGCAATTAATGAAGGAGAGAGCAATGGAGTATTTCAACGGCTTGCATTTGAATATGGGTAACATCTCGCGTTTGTCCAAAGCCAAAACGCGCTCCATCAGCGCGGAGAACTTCAAAGGCGAAAAAGGGGCGGGCGGCATGGCCAAAGAGGGCTTCTCTTCTTCGGCGGCGCAAGACTTGGGGCAGGGCTGGAAGGTCTCGCCTTGCATAGGCTTGGAAGCCAACAGCGTCACGACGCTCGCCGAGATTGAAGGTCCCGGCGCGATCCAGCATATTTGGATCACCACCTTTGCCAAATACTGGCGCTCGCTGATCCTGCGCTTTTATTGGGATGACGAAGAGACTCCGTCGATTGAAGTCCCTTTTGGCGACTTCTTCTGCAATGGCTGGACCGAATACTGTCATGTCAACTCAATGCCAGTATCCGCCAATTCCCACAGCGCCTTCAACAGTTATTGGGAAATGCCCTTCCGCAAGAGCGCTCGCGTAACGATAGAAAACCTGCTCGATAAGCCGGTACAACCCATGTTCTATCAGTTCGATTATACGCTGACGGATGTGCCTGAGGATGTCGGCTATTTGCACGCGCAATGGCGCCGCAGCAATCCCCTTCCGTACAAAGAGGTATATACCATTCTCGATGGCGTCAAGGGCATGGGCCACTATGTCGGCACCTACATGGCTTGGGGCAGCAATAACCGTGGCTGGTGGGGCGAGGGCGAGATCAAGTTCTACATGGACGGCGATTCGGACTTTCCCACCATTTGCGGCACTGGCACGGAGGATTATTTCGGCGGCGCCTGGTGCTTCGGCAGTCAGGACGGATTCTACACACCCTTCTCAACGCCTTATTTGGGATTGCCTCAGGTGATCAAGCCGGACGGCTTCTATCAAAGCCAGCAGCGCTTTGGTATGTATCGCTGGCATATTCCAGACCCGATCCGCTTTGAGGAAGACTTGCGGGTGACGATTCAAGCGTTGGGCTGGCGAAACGGCTCACTGCACGAAGCGCCCTTTGACGAGTGGCGCTACCTGGCGCTGCAAGACGATATCGCATCGACGGCCTTCTGGTATCAAGCTGAGCCGCATGCGCCATTTCCCGAGTTGCCTGATCGAGATTACCTTGAGGTGATATAGATAGCGCCACGCAACTGCTCCGGCAAGGCATCCCGCCACCGCACGCAACAAATAGCGGAGACCGGCTGCCTCAGAGCCGCGCACAACACAATGGCGCCCTGGAGGCGCTGCCGCGCTTTCAGCCGGGCATCAAGCGCGAGACGGCAGACAAACCAGCCAGCCCGATCGACTACCACGACGAACGCTGGGTTCCAGTCAAGGAAGCCGTCCGCATCGCGCTCGGCATTGCGCGCTTGATAGCCAACGGCTTTAGCACAATTATCCCTTGCCCGAACCCGCAACACGAGGACAAAGCGCCAAGCGCCGGTTGGCGCCGAGTGCTGGCGGCCCGGCGCGTCTGGGTCAGGAAGGGGACTTCTACTGCAAAAGGGCGCTAAATTCTGGGCGCGAGATCTAGCGCGCCGCCCGGCGCTGCGCCCGAATGGGTCGCGGTGCAATAGAGGCAAGTTAGACAATCCGGAAGGGGGATGCGCAGGGGCTTATGACGGGGCAGGCTGCGCGTCCCCCATTCACAAACCAGCTTAATGTTTAGCAAGGAGAAACATAATGGATAAATCCCAAACCGCGCCAATGGAAATGAGGGCGGCCATGAGTCAGACGCAGCCTGAGCCGCTGGCAGACCTTGGCAAAGGGCGACTTTCGGGACTGATTTGCCTCGAAAATGCGGACAGACTGAACAGTACGGAAAAGGATGCTTAAATTACAGTGAAGAAACTGCGCTGGACGCAAAACATGGAGGAAGACCGGTGAGACGTCCCCACCGGTTCTTCCATCCACTCGCTGCGAAGCTACTAGGGCTTATCCCTCGATATGCCCGCCGTCGCGAAGGATCTGCAGGATTTCCGCCTCGATCGTCGCGGCGGTTTCTTCAACAGTCATTTCTCCAGTGATCATTGCCGACAGGAGGCGCGGCAGCACCTCGCCTCTTATATCTCCGAATTCGGGGATATTCGGGGTGCTGATGATGTTCAATCCCTGAATGCCAGCGGCGATGTCGCCCAACCAGGGGAAGCGAGCCAGCGCGCGCTCGTCCTGCAAGACTGAAATCCGCGATGGCGAATTGCCCAGTTTCGTTGCGGTGACGCCGTGGACGCCGCTTTCCGTATTGGTCAAGCAGACCAGCATTTCAAAGGCTTTCTCCGGATTCTCGCTCGTGCTGGAGAGCGCGGGACCCCACTGGCTCAGGAAACCTTCCGGTTCTTCGACCCCGTCGCCTGGCAAGGGAATCAACTGGAAGCCGATATTGCCCGCCACTTGCGAGGTATCCGGATCGTTGCCATAGAGCAAGACGCTGTTCCAGGTGACGAGACTGTAGTCGCGCCCGGCGGTGAAGTTGGCGTTGCCTTCGACCCAGCCGGCGGTGTACGAAGCCGGATCCGCATATTCGTAGAGCTTCATCATATCGTTCAGTACGGCAATGCCGTCCGGCGTGTTAACGCTAATCTCAAGCGTCTCGTTATCGACGACTTGGAGCCCGTACATGAAGGACAGCGCTTCATGCAAGATCGTGATCCAGGCGGCGCGCAAGCCGTAGGCGATATTGCCGTATAGGCCTTCGTCCGGGCGATTGAAGTGGGCAACCTGATCGAAGTACTGCTGCATGCTCTGCGGCGCGGCCAGTTCATAGCCATACGCTTCCATGAATGCCGCTTGTTCATCCGGGTCATTCATCAGGTCGGTCCGATAGAGGATGCCCTGATATTCATTCAGCCAGGGAACGAGCCAGTGCTTGCCTTCGTATTCGGTCAAGTTGAAGAAGGCGATATCGTCGGGATCGAGCGCGTCAATATCAAAGTCTTCCAGCGGCAGCAAGTAATCAGCGGCGACGAACTG
>DAOULD010000113.1:0-4596 GCA_034420635.1 Anaerolineae bacterium
GAATAATTTGATGAAATATAGAAAACTACAAAATAATCGAATCCCGTAGGGGCGACCAACCTGGTCGCCCGAAACCGCGCCATCGCATCGACGGGCGACATGATATGTCGCCCGCTTCCCAACCCGGCAACGGTGGACAACCGCATCGATATGACGCCATTTGACGACCCAAACCACAACATACACGCAATCCCTGTAGGGGCGACCCTTGGGTCGCCCGCCCAAAATCTTTGTGCCCTTCGTGTCTTGACGGTCAGTGTCGAAGGGCTGTGTCGGCGGTCAGTGTCTACGCGACCCTCTGTGCCTCTGTGGTGAATAAAAAATGTACCCCCCTACCCCCCTCCCCTGTATAGATACTGTATCTATACTGTTGCCAAAAAAGGGGGCAAAATGAGGGCATCTTCCCAGCATTTGAGGGCAAAATCAGAGCAAATCAGGGCATCTTCCCAGCATTTAAGGACACATTGCGCCTCACAATGCGCCCGTCCCGAGCAATCAACGGCTTGTCGAAAACCGCAGGGACGAGCGCCATTTGTGATTTCCCGCACAAACATCTTGCCAGCCACAAGGGCCCGCATTAAAATCGCCTCAATGATTAGTCTTCTGACAAGCCTCTACGCGCTCTGCGCATTCTTGCTGGCGCTCTACACATTAGGACAAGCGGTACTGCTGATTACGTATTGGCGCACGCGCCGTGCGACGGTCGACACGCCGGACTTGCGCGAAGTCCCCGACATCGCCGTGCAACTGCCGCTGTATAACGAACAATTTGTCGCCGCCCGCTTGATCGACGCCGTAGCCCGTTTCGATTACCCGCGCGACAAACTGCTCATTCAGGTTCTGGACGACTCTGACGATGGCACTGTCAATCTCGTTGCGCGCAAACTCGCAGCGCTCAAGGCTCGTGGTTTCCAGGTGCAGCACATCCGCCGCGAAGAGCGCGAGAGCTACAAAGCGGGCGCTCTGGCGCATGGATTGCGCTTTTGCGACTGCCAGTACATCGCCATCTTTGACGCGGATTTCCTGCCGCCGCCGGACTTCTTGAAAGCAACCCTGCCGCATCTGATCGCGAACCCGCGTATCGGCATCGTGCAGAGCCGCTGGAGCCATCTAAATGCCGAAGCCAATAGCCTGACCCGCGCCCAAAAACTCTCGATCGACACGCATTTCGTGGTCGAGCAGACCGCGCGCAATCGCAGCGGCTGGCTGATCCCTTTCAACGGCAGCGGCGGACTCTGGCGTAGGCAATGTATCGAAGCTGCCGCGGGATGGTCCGCGGATACGCTAACCGAAGACCTGGATCTGAGCTATCGCGCCCAGATCGCGGGTTGGCAATCGCTATTTCTGCCGGATATCGAAGTGCCCGGCGAGATCCCGCCCCAACTCGCCGCCTACAAACAGCAGCAGGCGCGCTGGGCCATGGGCAATACCCAATGCTTGATCAAGCTGACAGGACCGATCGCCAGAGCGAAATTAACCCTCTCGCAAAAGATCATGGCGATTCAGCATTTGTGCCAATACCTGCCACAGCCGCTGATGCTAATCCTTCTGCTGCTGACGCCGCCCCTTTTGCTGGCGAACTCACTGGCGGATTTGCCGCTGGCTTGGCTTGGTCTGGTCGGGCTGGCGCCGCCTATGATGTATCTGGTCGGTCAGATGCGCTTGACCGATAACCGCGGAGCGCTGCGCGGCATGAGAGCTTTCCCGGCGTTGCTCTTCATCGGTACCGGCATATCCCTCAACAACAGTCTTGCCGTGCTGGCCGCGCTGCTGGGCATACGCATTGGCTTCCGGCGCACGCCGAAATTCGCCGACGAATGGACCAATAATCCCTACGCCTTGCCGGGCGATGTTTCCATTCTACTGGAACTGATACTGACGGCATACGCGCTTTGGGCGGCTTGGCTGGCTTGGCGCGTTCAGCCCGAGCTATGCCCCTATCTGCTGATCTACGCCTTGTCATTCGCGTCCGTCGCCGGCTGGGGCATTCGCGAACATCGCCTGCTACGGCGGATCCGGCTGCTCGCTAACCAAAAGACAGAAGGCGCGGGGCTAAACCTCCCGCATCGCTTGTAGCGCAAATCCGGCGCAATTTGATCGGCTTTGCCCGCCCTATGCCAATGCGCCCTCGCGATTGCCCTGGAGCAGCCCAAGCCCTTGCCTTGCCCTGTAATTATCTGCGATATAATGAGGTAGGAATTCACAAGATCTTCTTGTAGGTTTGCCCATGAACGACAAGCGCATTCGACAATTAGTGATTGCCATTCTGGGCGTCATTTTGGTTTTGGGTTTGCTGAGCCTGGTGTCGACCGTATTCCAGATGATTGTGCCGCTGGCAATCCTGGCTGTCGGCGCTTTCGCCTTTTACAAGATCGTATTCGAAGGGCGCGACAAGCCGGCGGCACTGGAAGACGAACTCGCGCAATCCACCGGCATCAGCCTCGAGGATTTGCACCAAAGCGCGAGCGATGACGCGCGCCTCAACAGCGAAGCGGCGGCGCAGGAGCGGCTCAGCGCCGTGGAACAGGCGCGAAGCGAATTCCTGGAAACGTCATCCCCCGCGGAAGAAATCCTCGATCAGATAAACGAGCGCCGACAGCGCCTGCAAGGAGACACAGACGAATGAGATTGTTGTCGGTCAATGTCTCGCAGCCCATCGCTGTCGAGATCGGGGAACAACGCTATCACACCGGCATATACAAAAGCGCCGTGGCTGGACGTTTATGGTTGGGTCGCGCCCAGTTGGCCGGCGACGGACAAGCCGATATGGAGAATCATGGCGGGCCCAACCGCGCCGTTTATTGCTATCCCCATGAACACTACGCCTACTGGTCGGAGGAGCTGGGTCGCGACGACTTCGAATACGGCCAATTCGGCGAGAACCTGACGGCGCAAGGCTTGCTGGAAAACGCGGTCTGCGTGGGCGACGCCTTTCGAGTGGGCGAAGCGATCATCCAGGTCACGCAGCCGCGCGTGCCTTGCTACAAGCTGGCGAACAAGCTGGGAATCCCGGATTTCGCCAAGACCTTCCTGCGCGCCAACCGATCCGGCTTTTATGCCCGTGTGCTCGAGCAAGGCAGCGTTGGCGCGGGCGATGTCATCCTGCCAGTACAAAAGGACCCGGTCGGCATGACGGTGGCGGAGGTCAACGCCGCGCTCTACCTCGACAAGGGCGACCGCGCCGCCGTCGAGCGCGCGCTGCAAATCGAAGCGCTGTCGCCGGGCTGGCGGCGCTCGTTCGAGAAGTTGTTGGCGAAGGCTTGAACTCCTGTCTTAGCAGTTCAGATTCAACACCGTCACCGAATGCGGCGGACATTCGACAGCGAAATCGCTGGGATCGATGATAGGCAACTCCCGCGTCGATATGGAAACAGCATCCGGACGATCCACGTCGTTATAGGCATCGGCCGAACTCCCAGTCACCGTACGCGCGGTAGCGCCGTTGAAGTCACGCAAGCCCATCCCGCGAATCCGGCATTGTATGCTGTTTTCCCCGTGCAGGTTAACCAGGGTGATGCCCAGATTGCCGGTCGCCGGATCGCGCGTGACAACCGCGTCCAGTTGCCGCACCGACTTGCGACTGCCGTCATCCGCGACTACATCAAAGCAGGGCGATGCCAGCGCCGAATGCAAGATTTCCTCGTAAGTATGGTTGGTATAGAGATCGAAAACGTGATAGGTCGGGCGCAGCACGATGCCATCTTCGTGAGTGAAGATGGCGCCGACGGTGTTGACGACCGGCGAGAAGTTGGCCATGCCCACCACATCGCAATGGCGCAGGCAGCTATTGAGGAAGCAAGCCGTGAAGACGGCGTCCGCCATATTGTAGTTGCTGTTGATGTCGTTGGCGTCCATCAGCGCGTGGTCGGCATCGCCGAAGCTCATGAAGTTGGGATGACACCAGCCGCGCAGATTCCATTCGTCGAAGGCGATGCGCAGCTTGCCCAGGTAGCCCAAAGCGCCCAGGATATGCTTTACGCTGACGATGCGCTCTTCCGGCTCGAAGGCGCGGGCGATGATATTGTCGTAGCCCTTCTCGAATACACCGTCATCGCTGGCACGGGACCAGTAGCCATGGATCGAAACCCAGTCCAGCAGGTCGCCGGCTTCGCGCAGCACTTTGGCGTTCCAGTCCAGATCGGGAATCGAAGCGACGGCCAGCTCGATCCTGTGATCGACGCGCTTCATCATCTTGGCCGATTCCAGCACCAGGCGCGCCCACTCGTCGGCAGTCTTCGCGCCCATCTCCCAAGCGCCGTAATTCTCGTTGCCGATGCTCCAGTACGGCACATTGAAAGGCTCGGCATGACCGTTTGACCGGCGCAGCGCCGCCCATTCGCCGATGTCAAGGTTGCAGTACTCGACCCAATCGGACATCTCTTCGGGACTGCCGGTGCCGGCGTTGGTGCAGATAAAGGGCTTCGCGCCCACCTCGCGGCAGAAGGCGACGAACTCGTCCGTGCCGAAGGTATTGGGCTCCTCGACGCGCCAGGCTTTGTCGTAATAGGGCACGCGCTGGCCGACGCCCTTCTTCCAGGGATAAGCCGAGACGAAGCAGCCGCCGGGCCAGCGAATCACTGGCGTCTTGATATGCCG
>DAOULD010000114.1:0-1552 GCA_034420635.1 Anaerolineae bacterium
GAAATAAGCCGCGTGTAGGGGCGACATATCATGTCGCCCGTCGATGCGATGGCGCGGTTTCGGGCGACCAGGTTGGTCGCCCCTACGGGATTCGATTATTTTGTAGTTTTCTAAATTTCATCAAATTATTCGCACGACTTACTTGCATTTACTGAGAGCACAGAGGTTTTTTTTCGGGCGACATCATAGGGCGCGTAGACACAGCCCTTCGACACTGACCGCCTGCCGCCCCTACAAAAACATTTTTTGAAATCTTTTCTCTGTGCCGGCGGGCGGTGTCTACGCGCCCCTCTGCGCCTCTGTGGTGAATTTGCTTTACTTACTTGCATTTACTTCTGTGCCTCTGTGGTTAATTTTCAGTTTGATTATATCCTTCTAGTAACATCATTGTGAAGCGATTGCCCTGGTCTGCCCATGCGATTCGACGCAATATACGGTATTGCCGAGCTATAATCCAGTTTTCATGAACGCGGATCTTTTCGCGGATTAATGGCTGATCGGAGGCGAGCATTTGGATACGAGTCAACTGAACGAAGCGGGCCGCGAACTTTGGAACCGCAAAGCGCGGTTCTGGGACGAACTCCATGGCGACGCGGGCAATCTCTTCCATCGTCGCCTGGTTGAACCGTCGATCCTGCAACTCCTGGCTTTGCGGAATGGCGAAAAAGTTCTGGACGTGGGCTGTGGAAACGGCGCTTTGGCTCGACGCTTGGCGGGGAAGGGCGCAAAGGTAACTGCTGTAGATTTCAGCGAAGAGATGATTCGATTGGCAAAAGGACGTTCGCGGGGAGTTGCTTCGGACATTGACTATCGCATCGTCGACGCAACCGACAAAGATGCGCTGCTTTCGCTGGGGGCTGCGCGTTTCGACGCGATCGTTTGCTCGATGACCTTGATGGATATCCCGATTGTCGCGCCTCTTTTTGCAGCCGCGTCAGCGTTGCTGCATTCCGAGGGCAGGTTCGTATTTGCCACGATGCATCCGGCCTTCAATTCCAACAATCCCGTTTTTTTCCAGGAAAAAGAAGATCGAGACGGCGTCGTGACTACAGTTGCCGGTGTCAAGATTCATGCCTACCTCGACCTGCCCCCGGTAAAGGGCTCAGGCGCGCCTGGCGAGCCGACGCCGCATTACTACTACCATCGTCCGCTTTCTGAACTGCTTCAAGAGGCTTTTGACGCCGGCTTCGCGCTGGATGGATTGTTGGAACCGGCCTTCGCACCCGAGGACGCCGACCTGGGACCGGAACTAAGTTGGACCAGGATGCGGCAGATTCCGCCGGTCTTGACCGCGCGGCTGCGCCACCCCTAGATTGCTGGATTCTCGGGGTTCAAGACAGCCGCGTTGAAATCGCCGCCGGCTTGGGCGCGCAGCAATTCGAGCAAGTCGCTCAGGGCATTCTCGATATCGGCTTTTCCGTTCTCATGATGCGCCTCAACCGTTATGACAGCATTGCTGGTTGCGGCATTGGCCGCGCTGGTCGCGCTCTGGCGCCAGCACCAGCGTCTTGCGACCACCATCTGTTTTTCGTCGGAAAAGATGACTTCCCCA
>DAOULD010000115.1:0-2526 GCA_034420635.1 Anaerolineae bacterium
GGGCGACATATCATGTCGCCCGTCGATGCGATGGCGCGGTTTCGGGCGACCAGATTGGTCGCCCCTACGGGATTCGATTATTTTGTAGTTTTCTATATTTCATCAAATTATTCCCACGACTTACTTGCATTTACTAGTACCTATACTTTAGGTAGTGTATTCTTTTCGGTTGTACAGAGAATAACAACTACCTGATAGCGGGGCGCCCCTACCAACGTCGTTCGTATTTTGGATTAAGGATCTCATATCGAGGGCTGTCTAAAGGTATTTCAACCGTTTCAGTCACAGTCAAGCGTCAAGCCTGGTCGCTGGCCAAGCCGCCTCAGTTGTAGTTGGTCTGCCGATACTGCTTGGGCGACATGCCAATGGCTTTCCTGAAAGCCCGGGAAAAGTAGTATTGATCTTCGTAGCCCAACTCCATGCCGATCTGACTGACGCTGTCCCCCCGAAAAGCCAGCAGCATACAAGCCTGCTGCATCTTGAGTTGGATAAAATAGTCCATCGGCGAGAAGCCGGTCTGTTCTTTGAAAACCCGGATGAAGTGCGATTTTGACAGACCCGAGTGGCGAACCATGTCATCCAGGCACAGTTTCTCGCTGACGTTGTCGTGCAAATAAGACAGCGTATGATCAATGCTGCGGAAGTGGCTGCTGCGCAGCAGCGGCGAGAAGGCGCGGTTATCGAAGAAAAGATGGCCGAGCAAATGATGAAGCGCCTGCGAGGCGTAGATCATGCGCTGCAAGAGAAAATTAGCCACGAAGGCGTCGCGGCAAGCGGCGAAGAGCGCCTCCAGGGACTCTCGCATATCGACATCGATTGAAAGTGTGTACGCGCCTTTTTTCAATTGGCTGACGTAATAGTCGCCTACTGTTCCCACGAAATGGACCCAATGAATCGACCAGGGATCGTCATTCACGGCGCCATAGACATGCGCTTGGCGCGCGGGAATAATGACGGCTTCGTTCGCGCCGACGTCGTGCCGGACCCCATCCACTTGCAGCCAGCCTCGGCCTTCGGCGCAAACAATCAGAATATGTTCAGGGGCGCCCGACGGGCGTTCCCGGTAATGGTAACGCGCCGATGGGAACCAACCGATGTCGGTCGGCGTCAGCGGACTGACCAGCGGGTGCGAGCGCGCCTTAGCCAGAATGGGGCGGGGGACAACGTACATGATTTCGCCCTGGAACCCGTCTTTCAAGCGTATTGGCCCCATGCGTCGCCTCGTCTTCCCATTTGCGATGCCCCAACTATGCCACAAAAAGAGAATATAGTCCATTAATCGGGTTTATAATCTATTGTGAACGAATGAGACCTCGTGTTACGCTTTTGACAAATACGCGAGATCTAATTTTGGAGACATCCTTTGTTTTCAGATAGCGGCGACGTTCAGGTTCGCGTCGAGGACAGGATCATACCCACCTACGCTGCGGGCGAACCGGACAAGAACCCGATGTTCCTGGAAAACCGCGTTTACCAGGGCAGCAGCGGCGTCATCTATCCCCATCCCATCGTCGAAAGCGTCTCCGATGAAAAGACTGACAAGACCTATAGGGCGATTTTCCTGGAGAACAAATACCTGGAGATTATGCTGCTGCCGGAACTCGGCGGCCGCGTGCAGATGGCGCGCGACAAGACCAACGGCTTTCACTTTGTCTATTACAACCGCGTCATCAAACCGGCGCTGGTCGGTTTGACCGGACCCTGGATTTCCGGCGGCATCGAATTCAACTGGCCGCAACATCACCGCCCCAGCACTTTTCAGCCGGTCGACTATCGCATCGACGAGAGCGTCGACGGCAGCATAACTGTGTGGTTCAGCGAGATCGAGCGCATGTTCCGCAGCAAGGGCATGGTCGGCTTCACGCTTTATCCGGAACGCGCCTATCTCGAACTCGACGTGCAGCTTTACAATCGGAGTCCTTTCCCGCAGACCTTTCTCTGGTGGGCCAATCCGGCGGTGCATGTCAACGATGATTATCAGTCCGTTTTTCCGCCCGATGTGCGAGCCGTGATGGACCACGGGAAACGCGATAGCAGTGATTTCCCCATCGCCACCGGCAGCTACTACAAATACGACTATGCGCCGGGGACCGATATTTCCCGTTACAAAAATATCCCGGTGCCGACGTCTTACATGGCTTACCACTCCGATTATGATTTTCTCGGCAGTTACGATCACGGGCGGCGAGCCGGCATGATGCACGTGGCCAATCACCATTTGGTGCCGGGCAAAAAGCAATGGACCTGGGGCAACGGCGATTTCGGCCGCGCCTGGGATCGTCAACTGACCGACGAAGACGGGCCTTACATCGAGTTAATGTGTGGCGCCTTCACGGACAACCAGCCCGATTTCAGCTGGCTGCAACCCGGGGAGGAAAAGCGTTTTCAGCAAGTTTTCCTGCCCTATAAGGAGATCGGTCCAGCGAAGAACGCCGGCAAAGACGCGCTGATCAATCTCGATGTCGAAGATGACCTCGCGACGGTCGGCGTTTATCTGACATCGGCGCGAAGGGTTACGATTGAACT
>DAOULD010000116.1:0-1740 GCA_034420635.1 Anaerolineae bacterium
TACAAATGGTCTTCAGTGACAAACCACTATACCTTTCGTTACGCAGATTCAGAGGAGTTTTGCCTTGCAATAGAACTTAAACTTTGTGTTCTTCGTGTCTTTGTGGTGAAAAATTTGAAGCGATTGCCCTGACTGAGTTACGCGACGGTTGAATGGCGTCCGCGAGGATGATAGAATCGCCGCACTTGAAAGAGCTTTCCAGAGACCAGACCAAACTATGGCAAATACCAAGAACAAGAAGCCCCGCGTATTGTCCGGGATTCAGCCATCAGGCAACTTGACCATCGGCAACTACCTTGGCGCTTTAAAGCAATGGGTGGAAGTACAGCGGGACTATGACTGCTTTTACTGCGTGGTCGATCTCCACGCCATAACCGCTGGGCAGGATCCCGTCGAACTGCGGCAGAAAACCCGCGAAAGCGCGGCGATGTACATTGCGGCCGGGATCGACCCGGAAGTCTCCACGATCTTCGTACAGTCGCACATACCCGCGCACTCCGAATTGGCATGGATGTTGACCTGCATGGCGCCCCTGGGATGGCTGCAGCGCATGACGCAGTTCAAGGACAAGGCGGGGAAGCAGAATCAGGAGTCAATAGGCGCCGGGCTGCTCAATTATCCTTCGCTGATGGCGGCGGATATTCTGCTATATCACGCCGATCTGGTGCCGGTTGGCGATGATCAAAATCAGCACCTGGAATTCACGCGCGATCTGGCGCAACGCTTTAACCATCTCTATGGCGAGACTTTCACCTTGCCCTCGGTAATGAATCCGCAAGCCGGCGCCCGCATCATGGGCTTGGACAATCCGACAGCCAAAATGTCCAAGAGCGAAGCCTCGGAAAATCATGCCGTCTATCTGCTCGATGACTTGTCCCGCGCCCGCAAGAAGATCATGCGCGCCGTGACCGATTCCCATCGCGACATACGCTTCAGCGCCGAATCGGAACGCGCCGGCGTCAACAATCTCTTGACAATTTATCAGGCGATCAGCGACGAATCGCGCGAAGCAATCGAGGGGGACTTTGCCGACAAGGGTTATGGCGACTTGAAGAAGGCTGTCGCAGAGGCTGTCGCCTCAACGCTTGAACCATTGCAAGCGCGCTACAACGAACTCATGAACGAGGCTGGTTATCTGGATTCTGTGCTGAAGCTGGGTCGAGAGAAAGCCAGCGCCGTCGCCGAACCGACGCTGAAACTCGCGCAAGATCGCATGGGATTTCTGGCGCCATCTTGACCATAACCGCAGTCTGATTTAGAATCGTTGCGCAAGCCCCATTCGTCTAGTGGCCTAGGACGTGGCCCTCTCAAGGCCAAAACAGGAGTTCGAGTCTCCTATGGGGCACAGATTTGCCAATCCGTTTTCGACGAGCTTTGTGAATACTTTGTTCAGACGACTGTATTTTCAGAATCTGGATCGAGTCACCGCACAATATCAGCCGGCGGACGATCCAGCAACTCCTCCAGTTCCTCGCGAGTCACATAAACCGCGTCCCCGTAATGCGTCAGGCAGAGCGCAGCTGTCATGACCCCGTAACGCAGTCCCTTGAAGAGATCGCCTTGCAGCCAGCCATGCAAGACGCCCGCGACCATGGCGTCGCCGGCGCCAATGCGATCCACCACCTCAATCTCCAGCGCCGGTTCCAAAACGAAGTTTTCGCGATCCCAAGCGATAATGCCCTCGCTGGACAAGGAGGTCACTATTGCCTTCGCGGAAGTGAGGTCTCCCAGTTGCCGAAC
>DAOULD010000117.1:0-4258 GCA_034420635.1 Anaerolineae bacterium
ACAAATGGTCTTCAGTGACAAGTCACTATCCCTTTTGTTACGCAGATTCAGAGGAGTTTTGCCTTGTAATAAAACTTAAACTTTGTGTTCTTCGTGTCTTTGTGGTGAAAAAATTTGAAGCGATTGCTCTGGGCGCAATGCAAATCGCGCAGCTTCATTGAATCTCTGACGGGATCGATTGCAACAGCGTTCCGCTGCTGGCGATGACGCGTATGACGCTGTTCGGCGAATTGACCGTGTACAGCCGGGCATAGTCGGTGATGGAGGCATAGGCGTCGGGGAACTGGCGAATGGCCGGACCTACCAATCCAACAGCAATCATGAGCTCAGTGCATTCCTGCTTGGAGGCAATGTTGAACTCCGCGCCCAGCCAACTCATTGGCGCTTCAATATAGGCGACATCGGAGAACAGTATGTAGATGGCGGGCTGATTGCGCTGCCCCTTGTACACGCTCAGGTACAGGCGGGAGAGCTTGCGATGGTAGTGGAAGACCTGGCAGCGATAGCCCGCCGGCTTGGTAATGTTAAAGACGTTGCGGCTGTTTTGTTCAAATTTTGCCATGAGTCGCGCTGGTCGTCTGGATCAACAGCTTCTACTTTAGTCAAGCTCTTGCGAAATCGAAAGTTGGAATCGCTGTTACTTGGGCTTGCAAGGCTTGTCCGGTATTGCGTAGCGCTAGCGCGCTTTTTCTACCCCATCCCCCGGCCCCTTCCCCGTAGCAACGGAGAAGGGGAGCTAAAGTAGCGCGACTTCGCTTGAAAACAGCAATTATCGACAATTTGCATTAGAAAACTCGCGTTGATGCAAGTATGGAAACCAGCTTCCCCCCATTGCAATGGGGGGATTGAGGGGGGTAGACCGAAAGCGGAAGCAAATCAACAAGTACTGACAAGCCATGTAAGTCGTTTTAATATCAGGATTGCGCGCTGTCCGCGCTTCTCGGTCTTTATGCGGGCAAGTTACAGGCAGGATTTGTGCGGCGCTTCGCGACCGCGCATAATGGGGTAAAATACGCCCATTGATTGGAACGCAGAGTTTTGATCAACTGCATGACGATGGACGGGAGACGAACATGAGATTTGAAGGCAAAGTTGCTGTAGTTACTGGCGCGGCGACCGGAATCGGCAGGGCGACCGCGCTGGCATTTGCGCGGGAAGGCGCAAGCGTCGCGCTCGCGGATGTCAATGTCGAAGCGATGAATGAGACCGCGCGAGCAATTGAGACCGCGGGCGGATCGAGCCTGGCAGTGCTGGCGGATGTTTCCCGTGGCGAAGACGCCAGAGGCATCGCCAGCGACGCGGTTGAACATTTCGGAGGCGTTGATTATCTGGTTGCCAGCGCCGGCATCCAAACTTACGGCACGGTTGTCGATACTGATGAAGATACCTGGGATCGTACGCTGGCGGTCAACTTGAAGGGCGTCTATCTGGCTGCCAAATATTGTATTCCAGAGATGGTCAAGCGCGGCGGCGGGGCTATCGTCAATGTGGCGTCGGTGCAGGGACTGCAAAGCCAGCCGAACGTGGCCGCGTACGCCGCGTCAAAGGGCGCGCTGATCGCCATGACCAGAACAATGGCATTGGATCACGCCGGAGACGGGATCCGCGTCAACAGCCTTTGTCCCGGTTCGATTAATACGCCCTTGCTGCGCTTCGCCGCGGACACATACAGCCCGGAGGATCCCTTGGGCGCCATAGAAGAATGGGGAAAACTGCATGCCCTGGGCCGGGTGGGGAAGCCGGAAGAGATGGCGGAGGTGGCGCTGTTTTTGGTAAGCGACGCCGCTTCATTCATGACCGGCGCCACGGTTGTGGCCGACGGCGGTTTGACTATCGGGCTCTGATCGGCGATGACAATGCCCAGCGGACGATGAACGCGTTTTTCAAGCGTCCGACAGCAACTGTCGAACTGCCTTTTCAATCCTGTGCGCATTCGGGATGCTTTCGTCTTCCAGGGCTGGGCTGTAAGCGATCAAGGCATTTTCCATGTTGACGCGCTTGATGGGCGCGTCCAAATGAAAGAGTCCTTCATCGGCCACAAGCGCGGCGACGTTTGCGCCCCAGCCACCCAGCCGCGGCGCTTCTTCCACGATGATCAGTCGGCTGGTCTTTTGCACGGATCGCAGGATGGTCGCGCCGTCCAGCGGAACCAGCGCCCGCAAGTCGATAAGCTCCAGTTTGATTCCCTCGTCCGCCAACTTGTCCGCCGCTTCCAGCGCGCGATGCAACATCTGTTGAGTCGCGACCAGGGTGATGTCCTGGCCGGCGCGGACGACCTCGGCCTCCCCCAATGCCGCGGGCGCGGCGTTCAAATCGACTTCGCCGACCAGGTTGTAGAGCGATTTGTGTTCCAGCACGATTACGGGATCGTCGTCGCGGATGGCGGCGCGCAGCAGCCCGTACATGTCGACCGGCGTGGAGGGAGCGACCAGCTTCAAACCGGGAAAGTTCATCAGCCAGGATTCCGCGCATTGAGAATGCTGCGTGCCGAATCCGCCGCCAGCGCCTTGAGAGGCGCGGATGGTCAGGGGAACGGTAAACTGTCCGCCGCTCATGAAGCGGTACTTGGCGACTTGATTCACGATCTGGTCCATTGCCACCGGGATAAAATCGGCGAACATCAGCTCGGCGACGGGGCGCAAGCCCGTTATCGCGGCGCCCAGAGCCGTGCCAATGATGGCTTGTTCGGATATGGGCGTATCCCGGACGCGAAGCGGACCGAATTCCTCATATATGCCGGGGGTGACTTTGAATACGCCACCCGCCTTGGCAACATCTTCGCCGAAGAAAACGATTGAATCGTCCCTCCTCATTTCCGTTGCAATGGCTTCGGTGACGGCTTGGCGATAGGTCATCGTAGGCATGGGCGCCCTCCTAGCCAGAAGCGTAGACGTAATCGTCAAGCGATTGGAGCGACGGGAAGGGCTCAGCCTTCGCCCATTCGACGGCGTCAAAGACTTCTTGTGCCATGGCGGCCTTGATTTCAAGGAATTCCTCTTGATCGAGTTGGCCGTCGGCAAACATGCGCGCCGTCAGAATGTCAATCGGGTCGCGCTCTTGCCACTGCGCCAATTCGCCCGGCTTGCGATAAGGACCGGTGTCGGCGCGTGAATGACCGCCATAACGATAGGTTTTCAATTCAAGCAGGGCAGGTCCATCGCCGTTGCGGGCGCGCCCGGCGGCGGATACGGTCGCCGCGTGTACAGCTTCGACGTCCTGACCGTCGACGATGAGGCCGGGCATCGCATAGGCTGCGGCGCGATCGGCAATATCATCAATCGGCGTCGTTTCGCGAATGTGGCTGTATTCGCCGTATAGATTGTTCTCGCAGATGAAGAGCAGCGGGAGTTTCCAAACCGATGCCATATTCATCGATTCGTGACAAAGCCCGATGTTGGCCGCGCCATCACCGAAGAAAGTCACCGCAATGGCGCCTGTACGCTTGACTTGCGCCGTGAGCGCGGCGCCCATGGCGATGGGCAATTGCGCGCCGACGATCGCATTGGCGCCCAACAAGCCGATCGACTTGTCCGTCATGTGCATGCTGCCGCCGCGCCCCTTGCAGGCGCCGCTCTCTTTGCCCATCATTTCCGCCATAAGCGAGCGAAGGGACATGCCCAGAGCCAGCGCGTGACCGTGCCCGCGATAGGTGCAAGTTACGGTATCGCCTTTGGACAGGGCAAGCGCTACGCCGGCCGAGCATGCTTCCTGGCCTATGGCCAAGTGCGTTGTTCCGCGCACCAGATTCGCCATAAAGAGGTTTTGAATCTCTTCTTCCGCCAAGCGAATCTTGACCATGGCGAGCAATGCTCGCATCCTGCTGTCTTTATCAAGCTTGTCCATAGGTTCAAGGGTCCTGTCGTTTTTCCTGTTATCTGGCTGCCGCAGCCGGTTGCAGCGCTTCCAGAACCTGGTCGTCGCGAGGGTGCGGACTGTTCATGTTCGCTGCCTTCTTCAATGCGCCTTGAGCAGATCGTATTGTACCGCATTTGTAGTGGGTGTATTTCAGATTATTGGCGCATCAAGTTGTTTGCGGGCGACCTGATAGGTCGCCCCTACATTGTCTCCTTTATTTTGGGATAAGCGCAACGCAAGGGCAACTCTTCATTCGCAGGCAATCTATGTCATTCCGCAGGGCAATCGCTTCAAAATCATAGTCCATCAATATACCAGCAATTCAAACTAAAATATAACCACAGAGGCACAGAGCGCACAGAGAAAAGCCATTCAAAATGAAAATTGCGCGCTTGTTTCTACA
>DAOULD010000118.1:0-35351 GCA_034420635.1 Anaerolineae bacterium
TGAAATCTCTGTGCGCTCTGTGCCTCTGTGGTGAATCCGTACGTAGAACCCGTCAAAGGGCGATGCGCTTTTGTAGTTCCTAGAGCATTCTGCCAAAATATTGAAATACACCCGAGCAGTCGAGCGGGCGCATACCAAGAGCCGCGCGGCGTGTAAGCAGTTGCGAAATGCGGCTTGTCGGCGTTCGCAGCCTGTGAAAGGCGAAGATTCTCAATTACCATCGTCGCCTAGGGAGTTTTCTCAGATGAGTTCCGAGCGCATCCTCGTTATATTGCCCGCCTTAAATGAGAGCCGCAATATCGCTCGCGTTGTCAATGGCGTCCGAGGTCATCTCCCGGCCGCGGACGTATTGGTGATCGACGACGGCTCTTTTGACGATACGGGATACGAAGCGGGTGGCGCGGGCGCGATGATTGTGAGTATGCCCTACAATGTCGGCATCGGGGCGGCGGTCCAAGCCGGCTTTCAGTTTGCGGCAAGTCGCGACTATGACATCGTGATACGCAATGACGGAGACGGTCAGCACGCGCCGGAAGCCAATCTTGATTTGATCGAAAAATTGCGCGCGGAAAAGGTCGACCTGGTCGTCGGTTCGCGTTTTCTGGGCGACGCGGGCGACTATGGCACACCCTTGCTGCGCCGGCTGGGCAGCGGCATCCTGGCGCGCCTGCTTTCCATCATCACCGGACAGCGCGTCACCGACCCGACATCGGGCTGCGCGGTCTTTAACCGCCGGGCGATTCAACTCTTCGCCCAAGCTTACCCGCATGACTATCCGGAACCGGAAGCGATCGTCATCGCGCATCGCAGCGGTCTGCGCCAGACGGAAATTCCGGTCAAAATGATCCCGCGGCGGCACGGCAACTCGTCAATCACGCCGTTGCGTTCAGTCTATTACATGATCAAGGTGATCCTGGCCATCTTGATCAATTTGCTGCGGCGGCCGCCTCAAGTGAAGCTATAAGAGCTTCAAACAGGTCGACGAAACAAAGGTCTTTTCAGCTTGCGACCCTCTCAGATCCCAGGTCCGTAACAGTGGATTGTTGGCTCATAGTCATTTGTTAGCGCCAGATAGGGAAATCGAACGGAGATTAGATTTGTATTCTTGGTCATCCGTCGTGTATAATGTCTGCGCCAAATTCCAAACATTGTTAGTTCGATAATAGAAAGGAAGCAAAATGCGTTTCAAGCTAATGATCGTCTTGGCCATGTTTGTCCTCAGCACCTTGTTTGGTGGTGTAGGCATGGCACAGGACAGCAGTGAAGTCACGATCTTGTATTGGCAGGCATCGTCGATCCTGAATCCGTACCTCTCCGGTGGCACCAAGGATATCGACGCCTCGGCTATCGTTTTGGAACCGTTGGCGAATTGGTCGCCAGACGGCTCCTTGAATCTTCTATTGGCGGCCGAGATTCCCACGCTGGAAAACGGCGGCATCAGTGAAGACCTCACTTCCATTACCTGGAACCTGCGCGACGACATCGTATGGTCGGATGGCTCGCCTTTCACCGCCGACGACGTTGTCTTCACCTGGGAATACTGCACCCATCCCGAAGCTGGCTGCGTCCAAGGCGACGAATTCGTAGGTGTGGTCAGCGTGGAAGCTATGGGCATGCACCAGGCCACAGTCACCTTTGACGCTCCCAAGCCGAATCCTTTCCGCCCCTTCGTTTCTCACATCCAGCCTATCTTGCAGAAAGCGCAATTTGGCGATTGCCTGGGCGCGGAGATGTCGGCATGCAGCGAGCAGAACTTCGCTCCGATTGGCACGGGTCCCTTTATGGTGGAAGATTTCCGCCCCAATGATGTCGTCACCTATGTTCGCAATCCCAACTTCCGCGACGCCGATATGGGCAAGCCCCACTTCGACCGTGTGATCTTCAAAGGCGGCGGCGACGCCGAATCAGCCGCGCGCGCCGTACTGGAAACGGGCGAAGCCGATTACGCCTGGAACTTGCAGATTTCACCGGCGGTGTTGGACTCGATGGAAGCGGCTGGCAATGGTCAGGTAGTAGTGGCATACGGGCAAGCGATTGAAACTATCTGGATCAACGGCACCGATCCCAGCCCGGATAATCCCGACCGTTCAGTCTGGATGGAGGATGGCTCGAACCCGCATCCCTTCCTCAAGAACGAATCCATCCGCCAGGCGATGTCCATGGCCATCGACCGCAACATCATCGCCGAGCAGTTGTATGGACGTTCGGGGAAAGCAACTTGCAATTTCATCAATTCGCCCGCCTCCAATGTCTCGCCGAACAACACTTGCGACCAGGACATTGCCGGCGCCATTGCCCTGCTGGACGAAGCTGGCGTTGTTGACAGCGATGGCGATGGCATTCGCGAATATGATGGTCATGCGCTGCACGTTCAGTATCAGACCAGCACCAACGCGGTGCGCCAGAACACCCAGGCGCTGATCAAGCAATGGTGGGGCGAAATCGGCATCGAGACCGAGTTGAGAAATATCGATGCTGGCGTCTTCTTCGGCGGCGACCCGGCCAGCCCCGATACCTACCAGAAGTTCTTCTCCGATGTGGAGATGTACACCACAGGTTCCTCATCCCCAGATATGGAGAGCCTGCTTTCGAACAATCGCTGTGGGCAAGCCCCGGGACCGGGCAACAACTGGACTGGCTCCAACATCATACGCTTCTGCAATGCTGACTATGATGCCGCGCTTGACGAATTGAGCCGCACCGCTGGCCAAGACGCGCGCGCTGCCATCATCATTCGCTTGAACGACATCCTGGTCCAGGAATACGCGCTGATTCCGCTTGTTTACCGTTCCTCCGCTTCGTCAGCCTATGCCAATTCCCTAGGCGGCATTGACATAAACGGCTGGGATTCGGAAATGTGGAATATCGAAGACTGGCATCGCGCCGATATGTAATCGGTTGTGATCAATTGAGTTCGCTTAAGGGGCGCGCGCTCGCGCGTCCCTTTTTGTTTGGGGCGACAGCGGCATAAGCGGCTTAAGACAATTTGGATTTGCTTAAACGCTGGTTTTATCGGTATAATCGCCCTGCTTTGCTTTTGTAATGTGTTCAATCTATTGAGCGAGGAAACTATGAAGACCAAGCTTACCCTCTTGTTGATAGTCGTTATGGCGCTGTCGTCCTTTGGCGGCATGTCCATAGCGCAAAGTGAAGATACCGTGAATATCCTGTTTTGGCAGGCGGCTTCGCAGATGAACCCGTACCTCGGCACAGGTACCAAAGAGTTCGAGGCGGCCGCGTCCGTTTTGGAACCCCTGGCTCGCTACAACCCGGCGGGGGAAATGGTGCCCTGGCTGGTTGACGAGATTCCGACTGTTGATAATGGGGGAGTATCTGAAGATTTGACCACCATCACCTGGACGCTCTCAGAGGGCATCCTATGGTCCGATGGCAGTCCTTTGACCGCCCACGATGTCGTGTTCAGCGGCGAATTCTGCCTGCATCCGGAAACGGGTTGCACGGTATTGAGCCAGTTCGACGGCGTCGAATCCATTGAAGCGCTTGACGACTTGACGGTCAAGATCACCTTCACCGGTCCCAAGCCCTTCCCCTATGGTCCCTTCGTTGGTTTCTTGACCCCGATCATTCAAAAGGCGCAGTTCGAAGATTGCATCGGCGCCGCCTCGCTGGAATGCTCGGAAGAGAACTTCAGTCCCATCGGCACCGGTCCCTATGTCGTTGAAGAGTTTCGCGTCAACGATGTCGTGACCTATAGCGCCAATCCGAACTTCCGCGAAGAAGGCAAACCCTATTTCAGCCGTCAGGTCTTCAAGGGCGGCGGTGACGCCGAATCGGCGGCCCGCGCCGTTCTGGAAACAGGTGAAGCGGATTACGCATGGAACCTGCAGATTTCTCCTGAGGTCCTTTCCGCGATGGAAGCGGCAGGCAATGGCACAGTCATCGCTGGCTTCGCCAACAATGTGGAACGGCTGATGGTGAATCAGACAAATCCGGATCCGATGCTGGATGCCGAAACGCGCTCGGTTTGGATGGCGGATAACGCCAACCCGCATCCCTTCCTGCAGGTGCCGGCGATCTGGCAAGCCATGTCGATGGCGATTGACCGCAATACTATCGCCACACAGCTCTATGGCGCGGGCGGCGTCGCGACCTGCAACGTTATCGCCGGTCCGCCCTCAGTCGCCTCGCCCAACAACGATGCCTGCCTTGTACAAGACATAGACGGCGCCAACGCGCTCCTTGATGAGGCCGGGATCATGGACAGCGACGGCGATGGCATTCGCGAGTACATGGGCATTCCACTTATGGTTTCCTACCAGACCTCGACCAACGCCGTGCGTCAGAACACGCAGGCGTTGATCAAACAATGGTGGAGTGAAATCGGCATCGAGACCGAGCTGCGCAATATCAGCGCTTCGGTTTTCTTCGGCGGCGATGTCGCCAGCCCCGATACCTACGCCAAGTTCTACACCGATATTGAGATGTACACCAACGGCTCCAATGGCACCGATATGGAACCTTATCTGGGCAACTGGCGTACAACCGAGATTCCGGGACCGTGGAACAAGTGGGGCGGCTCCAACGTGCCGCGCTGGTACAGCGAGGAATTCGACGCGCTGCTGGACGAAATGGCGGCCACCGCCTCGGCAGAGGGTCGAATCGCGCTGACGATTCAGATGAACGATATGCTGGTGCAAAAAGGCGTCATGATCCCGCTTGTGTTCCGCGCCAGCGTCTCCGCGCATGCCAACTCGATCAGCGGCGTTGACATGAACGCCTGGGATTCCGAACTCTGGAATATCGCCGACTGGACGCGCATGTAGCACAATCAACAACTTATGTCGCCTTTCTCCCTAGCCAGGAGAAGGGCGACACTTTTTCTTTTGAACTACAGAGGACGCAGAGAGCGCAGAGACTTGAATGAAGGGCACTCGTCGGGGCAGCAGGATCCGCTTACTTACAAGATTATCGGCGCTGCCATCGAAGTGCATAATCGGATTGGCGCTGGTCTTTTGGAGAGTTTATATGAAGAGGCATTTTGTATTGAACTCGAACATCGGCATCTACATTACGAAAGGCAGAAACCCCTCGAAGTCGACTATCGCGGTAAAACCATTGGTACATTCAGGGCTGATGTCGTCGTAGAGAATGAGGTCATTGTAGAATTGAAATCGGTAAAGGAACTTGCTCCTATTCATTCTACGCAGATTATTTCATACATGAAAATTACTGGTCTAACACGGGGACTGCTCATCAATTTCAATGTTAGCCAGTTGACGAAGGGCGGTATAAAGCGTTTTGTAAATTTTGAATAATCTCTGTGTTCTCTGCGTACTCTGTAGTTCGTAATTTATCGAAGAGTTGGATGAGGCAATCCCATGGGAAAATATGTTATTCGACGCCTCTTGACCGCCGTACCAACGATACTCGTCATTAGTTTCATTATTTTTGCGATTTTGGAATTATCCCCCAGCGACCCGACGGGCAATCTCCCTCTGACAATTCCGCCCGAGGTGCGGGCGAAGATACGTGAAGCCCTCGGCGCGGACGATCCTTTCGCCGTCAAATACGTCAAGTGGCTCAATCAGTTTTTCATCGCTGAGCCGCTGAACCTGCTAGAGACCGTGACCGGGGCTGTGTTTCCGGGATCGGAGGATCGCACGCGCGTCATCTCCTGGGCGACGCGCGGACCGGTGATTGATATCATCGCCGAGCGCCTGCCGCAGACGCTTTGGGTTGTTGGCTCATCGTATATTCTCGGTGTCTTGATCGCGATTCCGGTGGGGGTTTTTTCCGCCTATCGGCAGTATTCCATATTCGATCAAGTCGGCACCTTCCTGATGATGGTGGGATTTTCTGTGCCGACATTCTTCACCGGCTTGATGTTCATCATCATTTTCAGCGTCAATTTGAAGTGGTTCCCGTCGGTGTATGACACCACCCTTGTGGTGACGGATATCGAGACGCTGCAGTTGCAGTTGCGGCAGATGTTCATGCCTGTAACCGTTCTGACGCTGTACACCACGGCGCAGATGAGCCGTTACACGCGCGCCTCGACCCTGGAGAATTTACAGCAAGACTATATCCGAACAGCCCGTTCCAAGGGCTTGAACGAACGCATAGTCGTGAGTCGCCATGCCGTGCGCAACAGCTTGATCCCGGTTGTGACCTTGATTGCCCTGGGCATCCCGGGCATCTTTGCCGGCGCGCTGATTACCGAACAGATTTTCCGCGTCAACGGCATCGGCCAGTATCTGATCATCGCCATTCAAGGCGGCGATTTGCCCACTGTGCAAACCGTGACCTTCATCTTCGCGGTGTTGGTGGTGCTTTTCAACATTGTCGCAGACGTCTTGTACGGGATTCTCGATCCCCGCGTGACTTATTCGTAGATTATATTGATTGGCTGAGACCATGACAGCAATGGCAAAGGCGAAACCCAAGCACATAGAAGACACTGAGTTACAAGCGCGGACCTTCGTCGGCGACGCCTGGCGTCAATTCCGCCGTCACCGCCTGGCGATGATCGCGATCGGCATCCTGTCGGTCATCATCATCGGCGTGGTGATTGGTCCGCTCTTTTGGACGCTGGACCCGGAATACATTGACATCATCGCCGCCTATCAACTGTCGTCGCCGGAACATCCCTGGGGCACGGACAGCCTGGGCCGCGACACGCTGGCGCGCGCCTTGCAGGGTGGGCGCGTCTCACTGATGATCGGCATTTCCGCCATGCTGGTGTCGATCACCATCGGCACGGTCGTCGGTTTGATGGCGGGTTATTTCAGTCGCCTCGACAACCCATTGATGCGCTTGACGGATATCTTCATCGCTTTGCCGCAATTGCCCCTGCTGCTGGTGCTGATGATGCTCTTCCGCGAACCCTTGAAAGCGGCATTCGGCGTGGAAGGCGGCGTCTTCCTGTTGATGGTGTCGGTCATCGGCGGCTTGCAGTGGATGCCCACGGCGCGGCTGGTGCGCGGCGAGGTGCTGACCGTGAAGTCGCGCGAATTCATCACCGCGGCGGATGCCCTGGGCTCGCAAGACGGACGCATTTTGCGCTGGCATATCTTGCCCAACGTGATGAGTCCGGTTATCGTGGCGGCGACCTTCAGCATCGCTAGCGCGATCATCACAGAATCGGCACTGTCCTTCCTCGGTTTGGGCTTCCCGCCGGATTTTCCCACCTGGGGGCGCCTGCTCTTCGATGGCAAAGATTATCTGACGATTACCTGGACGCTGGTATTCTGGCCCGGCATGTTGATCTCGATGACGGTGCTTTGCGTGAACTTCATCGGCGACGGCCTGCGCGACGCGCTGGATCCGCGGTTGCGGAAGTAAGCCAGCGATATTTGGAAAACTGCAAGAGCGGGTGAGTCAACCCGCTCTTTTTTGTTTGCCGTCATGACTTGATATAATGCCGTTTGAAACATCCAACCGCCCGAAATCTTCTAGCGAGGCAAGACCATGCCCTACATCAATCAGATCACCCTCGAGCGCGCTACCGGTCTGGTGAAAAAAGAACTGGAAAAAGCCGTCAAACGCGCCGGGCGCGTCTGGAATATCGTGCAGATCATGTCGCTGAACGGCCGCGTCATGAAAGCCTCGATGGAGATGTACGGCGCGACCATGTTCGCCGAATCGCCCCTGTCGCGGCAACAGCGCGAGATGCTGGCGGTGGTCGTCAGCGTCGCCAACGGCTGCGTCTACTGAATACAGTCACACGCGCATGACCTCCGTGCTGAGGTCGAGGGATTCGAAAGCGAAGCTGAAGCCGATGCCTTTGTACACGCAATCGCGCGCGATTGGCGGACGGCGCGGCTAAACGCCATCGATAGCGCGCTATGCGCCTATGCGGAGAAATTGACCTCTCATCCGACTGAGATGACAGCGGCGGACGTGGGCGCCCTGCGCGGAGCCGGTTTGGACGATGTCGCCATTCACGACGCCACGCAAGTAGTCGCTTATTTCAATTACATCAACCGGGTTGCCGACGCATTGGGCGTCGAACGGGAAGACTTCATTCAACCTTGGGGCATCCCCTGAACACGGGCTGGCGTTAGCAAACGGCATACGCTCGCCTACTTTGCTTCCGAGATATTCAGCCAGACCTGCCTTGCCCAACAGCGGCTTATAACTGCGCGCATTGCCAAGCGCATCGCCTTGTCTTGGTATTTGTAGCAACAAGATGAGTAGAAGCAGAAAAACTGAGGGAATACTTGTGAGATAGGGATTTATGCGCTACAGTATATCATATTTTGCATCATCTATGACCGTCATGGAAATAGCTTAATTGGCGAATGCCTGATTGGTGAGATCATTTATGGCAATTACTGTGCGCTGGAAAGACCAGGAGAGGACTTGCATCGAGACTAGCTTCAATGATCCATGGACCTTGGAAGACTTCATTGGGGCGCGCAAGAAATGGCACTATATGATCAAATCCGTTGATTATCGCGTGCCGATCTTGTTGGATATGAGAGAGACCTTTCAACCGCCTAAAGGGATCTTGCGACATTTTTCCGCCATTCACCGCGCGCCGCATCCCCGACAGGGCCACATTTATATTTGTGGTGTGAATCCCGAGTATATGAAACTGCGCGATCATATGGTCGAGGGGGTTGTCGACCCGTTAAAGACGGTAAAATTCGTCGACTATACCGAAATTTCCGCTCTGATAGATCCGGGACTACGATAGACCGCCGCGCTAAGCAAAACTGAGGACGTGAAGAAATCCCTGGCGCAATGCCGCATATCGCCGGGTTGCGCGCTGCTTGGGGCTTCGCGCAAGAATCAGAGTGTTTTGCCGCTTCATCTCGACTATGATGTGTTCATCAGCGCAGATGCAGGGAGACACGAAGATGAAACGCGAGCGAGACATGGCAAATGATACGGATTTGGTGGCGCGGATCTGCGCCTATTTGCAAGAGGCTCATCCTCAATCCGTGCGACTGGGAGATTTGGGCCGTGAGTTCCACATCAGCCCTTACCATCTGCAGCGGCTCTTCAAAGCGGCGACCGGCGTATCGCCTCGCGAGTTTGCCGCCAGCCTGCGGCTGGAAGATTTCAAAACGCGGGTACAAGCGGGCGAAAGCATTACCGATGCCATTTATTCGGTAGGATACAGTTCTTCCAGCCGGCTCTATGAAAACAGCGACGAAAAGCTAGGTATGGCGCCTTCCGCATACCGGAAGCGCGGGCAGGGCATGACCATTTTCTTCAGCGTAGTGCCATGCCCCTTGGGTCAGTTGCTGGTAGCCGTGACTGAGCGCGGCATCTGCAAGCTCAGTCTGGGCGATCAATCCGAGGACCTGGTCGCCGACCTGGCGAGCGAGTTCGAGCGCGCCGAGCGCGTTCGCGATGACGAAGGCGTCGGTTATTGGGTGGAGAAGATCATCGCTTATCTCGAAGGCTGGCAGCCAGATCTTGATCTGCCGCTCGACCTGCGCGCGACCGCCTTTCAATTGAAAGTCTGGCAGCAGCTACAAGCGATTCCCGTCGGCGAAACCCGCACTTATAGCGAGGTTGCCGCCGCCATCGGTCAACCGACCGCAAGTCGAGCGGTTGCCAATGCCTGCGCCGGCAATCCGGTGGCTTTGGTCATCCCGTGTCACCGCATCATTCGCAAGGACAAGCGCCTGGGCGGCTATCGCTGGGGCATTGAACGCAAGCGCATGCTGCTGGAAAGCGAGAAGCGCTACGCGGAGCCCAGTTCCGGGGAGCAAGTTGCGCCTTCGAAAAACCGGCTGTAGCGCCGCGTTTTCCGCATAGCCGCTGCGATGGCTTGCGACCGGTGGCATTTTAACTATGGATGGAACCTGGCGCGGAATCGGGGATCCTGATGTACAATTACCGATATATTTGGGATGTCCGGGAGGTAGCATGTCCATCCGAAATCTCCATATTCTAATACTCGTCAGCGTCGCCTATGTCGCCGCGCAGATGGTCGCCGATATTTCCAATTTGCGGAACCTGACGCTATTCGGTTTGAGCGTCAGCGCCTTTTCCATCGCTTATCCGCTGACTTTCACCTTGCGCGATATGGCACACAAGCTTGCCGGTCCCTACGTGGCGCGAACGCTCATAATCGCCGCCGCCGTCATTTACCTTGTGGCGCAAGCCTTTTTCACCATCATTTCCAATTTGCCGCCGGAGATGACAGAAGCGGAGCGCATCACACTGGGTCAGTTGCTGACACGGAATGGCGCTTTCTGATGGCGGCGGTTGTAGCCTCGGTCTTGTCGCAGCTGGTCGACACCGAAGTTTATACGCGCTGGGTCGAGCGCTTCGGTCGCGAGCATCAGTGGGGCCGCGTCCTCGTCAGCAACGCGATCGGCATCCCGCTCGATCGGATTCTTTTTTTGGTATTGGCTTTTGCCGGCACGATGTCGACCGAGGGCATGGTGGAAGCCTTCATTGGCACGACCATCGCGCGGCTGGTCTTCGGTATCATATCAATACCGGGCATCTATCTGGTCGAGGAGCATTCCGAGGACTGGATTCATATAACAGAAATCCGCCATACCGATCCGCCTTCATTTGCGCGCTCAAAGGGTGAATAGGCTGACGTCGCCAAGAGCTGCGGACGCTCGGTGTCTATTCTGATGTTCGCGTCGATGACGGGCTTCTACCTGGTCAAGGAGCGGCATAAGGGCGGCTAGGCAGGGCTGGCGGCGCCTGGGAATCATTTCTGTCGCCGCCACCAGCTGAGCGAATCGGCATCTGGCTCGCCCAGTTGCATTCGTGTCAATTCGCCCGTCTCCACATCAACCCGCATGATGCGCGAGACCCCGTCCACCGAGCGCGCGAAAGTTACGGCGCGTCCGTCGGGCGTCCACTTGGGCAAGCTGTCGTAGCGAAATTCCACCACCAACGGCGTCACCTGCCCGGTTTCCAGCGAATACAGATAGATCGCCGAAGCGCCATCGCGCCGCGAGGCGAAGACGATAGTTTTCCCATCGGGCGACCAATCCGGCGAGTTGTCGGGGTTGGGATGCGTCGTCAGTTGTGTCAAAGATGCGCTGGACAGATGGTAAGTATAGATATCCCAGCCATCGCCGCGATTGGAGGCGAAGGCGATTGACTCCCCGTCCGGCGACCAGGCCGGTTGTCTTTCGCTGGCTTCCGAGGCCGTGATGCGGCGCAAGTCGCTGCCGTCCGGGCGGATGACATAAATGTTGCTGTCGCCTTCCCGGTTGCTGTGGAAGGCGATCCACTCGCCGTCGGGAGACCAGACGGGCGATTCGGCGATGGACTGCGATTCCGTCAGCCGGCGAGAACCCGCGCTGGCGATATCGTAGACCATGATATCGCTGCCGTAGGGCAGCAATTGCGTCAGCGCCAGGCGCTTGCCATCGGGCGAAATCGCAGGCTCGACATAGTCGTAATGATCCAGGCGCAGTTTAAGATTGTGTGTCAGATCGTGCACGATGATCTCGGGCAAGCCATCTGGAAGTGTCATATAGGCGACTATCGCCGGGGGGAAAAGCGCAGCCAGCAAAAAGCGCAAGGCGACCAAAGCGCCGAAGATCAGGCTCAATATGATTGCAAGGATGAAAAATGCGCGGCGCATGAGACTCTTTTTTTAATAGACCGCGTCGCTCAAGCGACGAGAAGGCTTGTAATTCTGCGTGAGCACGGTAGTTCTTCTCGCTGCCGCCGAGCGGCTTATTTGATAAACCGCCATCCGCGCGAGCGGAACGAGTTTGTTATTTTGCCTGAGCGCGACATTTCCGGGTCCTTTCCGCCGGTTACGCGCCGAGCGGCTCACACGGCGGCCGCTGCATAGAGCCGCTGCGAAAGATGGCTCTTGATCTGTTCGGCAGCGATGGCGGCTTCCACGCCCATGTTATAAAAGGCGCCGCGTCCTTTGTAGAAGACGCCCACCAGGTAGAGGCCCGGATAGCCGACGATCTGTCGCCCGTTGGGATGCTCGCTGACATCGCGCAGGGGCCAGCCGCGGACGCCGTTTGGTCCGATATCCCAGTCGCATCCGGTTTCCGGATAATAGGTCTCGCGGCTGAATTGCATTTCGATATCGAGGTATTGATGCAGCACCGGGAAGAAGCCGGTGGCCATAATCACGGTGTCGAGTTCGAGATAGCGATCATCCGCCAGTATCGCGCCCTTGGCGTCGAAGCGAATCGGATGCCGCACAGGTTGGACCTGGCCTTCGCGCAGAGCGTTGAGCAGCTCTGGACCGCGATAGCCGACGGCGGTGCTGGTATTGGGCGGCGATTCCCAGACGCCAAAATCCTCGAGATTGTACTTGATGGCGCCGGTACTCCTTTGCAGCCAGACGCAGAGCGGCTCTGGCAGGTATTCGCCGAGTATCATCCAGGCATGGCGCGGTACGCCGTAGGGGTAACGCGGGCGCAGATCGACGCCGGTACGGATCGCCAGATAGACAGATCCCCCGGCCGCTTCCGCGCCGGCGGCCACGGCGATATCGGTGCCGCTGGGACCGTTGCCCACCACCATAGCCCGCTTGCCGCGCACCTGATCGGGATGACGAAAATCGCGCGAATGCAAGATCTCGCCGTTGAAGCGCGCCATGCCGTCGATCTCGGGGGTGATCGGATTGTCGAAGACGCCCGTCGCCGGAATCACCGCGCGGTAGCAGTCGATGCCCTCACTGCTCTCGACTTGCCACGCGCCATCGTCACGCGGAGCCACGCGGTCAACCTCGATACCGTATTCGATGTCATAACTCTGCTCCGCGACCCAACTGACCAGATGCTGATGGTACTGCTCGGCGGTGGGAAAGATACCCCAACCCAAGGGAAACTTGCGCCCGGGCAGGTGGCTGTAAAAGCGCGAGGTATTCAAGCGCAGCGAGGGATAGAGGCTGCTCCAGGTAGGCGCCAATTTGTATGTGCGTTCGATGATGCGGTATTCGATGCCGGCTCGCTCCAGGGCGTAGGCGGCGTTGATGCCGGCGGGTCCCGCCCCGATGATCAGTACATCCGCGCGCGGCATTATTCCCCCTGCATTCGCGGCAGCGCGGTCGCGGTCCCGCGCGCATAGTAGTACAGTCGCGTTGGCGCCGCCTCCAGCGTCGCCGCGAAGTTGAGCGCGTCATCAGTGCTGCGCGGCTGCGCGTATTCCAGCGTCTCGCGAATCAAACCATCGATCCACAGCGCCTGAAAAGTAGCTTCTTCGTTGTATTCCGCTACGGGAAAAGCCACCAGACCGGACACCATGCCGAAAATCGCCAAGCCGAACATCACAGCGGCGATCGCGCCGATCACCAGCAGCGCGCGCCGATTCGCTTGCCGGACTTCCCTTCTTGTCATTGTCAATTGCGAGAGGCGCCGCAGCAAACTGTCGCGCCGGTAACCAGCGGTGAAGTTGAGCGGTTTTTCGTATACTAATGGTTCCGGCAGAGCTACATTTTCCATCAAAATTGGCAGCAGCTGTATGCCGCTTTGGCGCGCGCGCGCGATTTCCGCGGCGACAACCGGATCCTGATTGGATGCCGCCGAGACCAATATGATCAACAGCGACGGCGCCGTTTCAAATGCGCCTGTCAAATCGTCGCGGATCTGCTGAGCCAGTTGCGCTTGGTCCGCCGTGAAGGTGATGTGGATCATAGCTGCGGGCGATCCCCCGACATTGTGAAAAATGGTACAACCTATTGTGGCATAAGTATGCCCGCCTTCCTAGACCGGCGTGATGGGCAGCGCGCTTTGAATCATATGAGAGATGACGCGCCGAGCGCTTATCCCAAAGGCGACGCTATCCAGCGCTTGATATCGACCTGTTGCGCCGCTGCCAGCGCGGCGGGATCGCCAATCGGCAGCCAAAAGGGAGCATCGACCACATTGACAGCGTGGTCTTGCGCCGCCAGACCGACGTAATCGCTGATTTCGTATTCGCCGCGTTTCGAGATCGGCAAGTCATAATCGAAGACCTGAGCCTTGAACTTGTAAGCGCCGATGTTGCAGGGAGCCGGCGCCCGATAACGGCTGCGCGGCGGCTTCTCGTCAATACGCAGGAAGCGCCCAGCCTCGTCGTGGACGACCACGCCGTATTTGTCAAAATCATCTCGCAACATGGACAAGATGCCGAATTCTTGACTCGCCAACTGTTCCAGCGCCTCACGGCTATAGAGATCATCGCCGTTGATGACGAGAAAGCCGTCGCCCCGCAGGAGCTTTCGGCAAGTTTGCAGCGCGTGGCCTGTGCCCATCGGCTCGGGTAGCTGCTCGACGAGGGTGTATGCCGGGATCAGGTTCTGGCTCGCCATGAAGCGCTCGATCTGCTCCTTCAGATAGCTGACAACAATCAGCACATGATCGACGATGTTTTGCAAGCTCAACAGGGACCAAGCCAGGATCGGCTGTCCTTGCAATTCCAGCAGTGGTTTCGGTTTGTCGAGGGTGAGGGGGCGCATGCGCGTGCCTTTGCCCCCGGCCAGGATGACGCCGTCCATCAGCGCCGCCCGCGCTCAGCGCAGGTCATCGTAATAGGCGATGTCGCTTTCGTCTTCGTCATCCGTTTCGCCCTCGCGAAAAGAGGGGATAATATCGCCGTCCTCGCCATAGAGATCCTGATAATGATCGATATCGTCGTCGTCCAGGTCGTAGCCCTCGTCTTCAAGCTCGTCGTCGTCCAGGTCGAGATCAGCATAGTTATCCAGCAGGTCGTCCAGGAGTTCGTCCTCTTCCAGCAAGTCTTCTTCGACCGTCTCGATATCGTCGGCATCGTCGAGACCTTCCAAGGAGACCATTTCCGGTTCTTCAAGGGTATTCAGCAGCGACAGCTGGGGCTGTATCGCCTCGGGCAGTTCGAGGGGCTCGTCTTCCGCTTCCATTTCGTCCAGAGCGGCCAATTCGGCGGCGGAAGGTTCTTCAATATCATCCAGATCTGCCAGAGCGTCCCCCATCATCAATTCCAATAGCCTAGACGCGATGGAATCCTCTTCTCCGCGCTTGTCCGGCGCTTCAGTTTTTTGGCGAACGTCGCGATCGGCTGACATGATCGCACCTCCACTTGGTTCAAAAGTCGCTGGGTCCTCTGAATTTGTCGCCGTCAAGGTCAAGCCAACAGTCGTATCCGGTCGGTGTGCCAGCGTCAAGTGTAACCCTCTTTCACTATAGCGCAAAAGTATGAATGTAGCCGCAAATCGTTGGTTAACTCGGGGTGAAATGAGGTCGCCAGCAAGTGATCTTGCCGCACCGCGACAATGCGGCTGTCATCCAGGCGTGAAAGCACATTGACATGCGGTTCCACGGCGATGACGATGGGCGCGCGGATGAAGACGGCATGGAAGAGCTCGTCGCCCAAGCCTTGAAATTTCAAGTCGGTCTCGAAGCTGTCGACTTGACGGCCGAAGGCGTTGCGATTGACCTGAATATCCATGGCGGCCAGGATGGGCTGTTCCTCGATGCCGATATCCTTGGCCAGGAAGATCATACCAGCGCAGGTGCCCCAGGTTGGCTTACTGAGGGCAAAATCACGCAGGGGTTTAACCAAGCCGTAACTCGTGGCCAGCTTGCCGATGGTCGTGCTTTCGCCGCCCGGGATGATCAAGCCGTCCAAGCCCTCAAGTTGTTGGGGCAACCGCACTTCGACCGCCTCAACATCCAGTTGACGCAGCATTTTGACGTGCTCAATGAAGGCGCCTTGCAGCGCCAATACGCCGATTTTCACGATTGTTCCCGCCAAGTTGCATGTCTATGGATAATGACTGCTATTGTGAAAGTCTTCCGCCCAAGACGCAAGGGACCATTCAGTCCAATCGCTCTACGCGGATGAGGCGCGCCAGACTGTCGCCAATGATGCGATACTCGCGATTGAGCCGCAGTTGCATGGGTCCGTTGAAAGGCGCTACGTGGATGACCTCACAGACTTGATCCGGCACCAAGCCCAGCGCCTCGATATATTGCAGGCGGTCGAATTCGCGCGTGATCAAACGGCTGATGCGGACGCGGCTGCCAGCTCCCACGCCAAAGAGGAATTCATCCGCGACAGGCGGGACCCGGCCCTCGGCATCGGGGATCGGCTCACCATGCGGGCATACGGCGGGCTTTCCCGCCATCTGGTACATGCGCTCGGTGACGGTCTCGCTGAGCCCCCTGCTCAGGCGCTGCGCTTCGTCATAAACGCTCAGCCAACTCATATCCATGATTTTGACCAGGAACGCTTCGGCAATCCGCTGGCGGCGGATGTGCTTCAGCGCCACGGTTTTGCCTTTTTCCGTGATGGCGATACCCTGATAGGGTTCGTGATGCAGCAGCCCTAATTCACCGAGTTTGTTGACCATGCGGTTCACCGCGGGCGGACTGACATAGAGCAGATCGGCGAGTTGAGAAGTGCTGGTGTACTCGGCGCTCTCCGGCTGGCGGTCGACCAGGCGATAGATTTCGGCCATGTAAGACCGCATCTTGTCGCTCAAGTCGTCGCTCGCGCCATGGCGTGCTGATTGGCGGTTAGACATCGATACCTTACAAGCCGTGCTCAAGGCGCGTTATCAGGCGTTCGGGCAAGTTGTGGTCATACATGCGGCGCTGTACCGCGGTTATGTCGTAGTCGACGCGCCGATGCTCGAAGATGCCGTCGGTCATATCAAGAATGCCATAGGCGGCTGCCGGGTTTTGATCGCGCGGCTGCCCGATGCTGCCGGGATTGATGATCTGTCGCCGACCGTTGAGGGCATAGGGTTCGTTATAGTTTGGCGCGGCGGATTCGGCATTGCCGTCTTCCGATTCCATCGTATAGATCACCGGTTGATGCGTATGGCCGACAAAGCAATAGGGCGTTTCGAAATGCGGGAAGTTCAAGGCGGCGATCAGCGGCTCCAGGATATACTCCCAGATCGGTTCACGCGGGCTGGCGTGTACCAAGGTATATTCGCCGATGACAAATGTTACCGGCAGCGCTTCCAGCCAGCGCGTGTTTTCCTCGGTCAGGGTTTCTTGCGTCCATTGCACCGCGCGGCGGGCATCGGGATTGAAAGTACGCACGTCCAGGCGTTCCAGCGCGGCCCAATCGTGATTGCCGGCCAGGCAAAGTTGCGGCAAGGTCTTCAGCCGGTCGACGCATTCGTTGGGGTCTGGCCCATAGCCGACTACATCGCCCAAACACCAGACGAAATCCCATTCGCCTTCACAATCGGTCAATACTGTTTCGAAGGCGGTATAGTTGGCGTGAATATCGGAGATGACCAGAATGCGCATCGGCGTCTGACTCGCTGACAGATTGCTCAATTGAAACTGGACACAATTGTAGCATCATATCACGCGAGAATGGCAGTGCGATAGATGCGCATAGGTCCGTCGCAGGCGAATCATCGTTTGCCGCCAAAACCCGCGCTAGCGGCAGCGTCCCTCTGGCGTCACATAATCAGCGCTCAGCCAGCCCGCTTCGCCATGATAGTCGACCTTGAACCAGCCTTCCGCGCGATCAGTGACTGTCAGCGTCACGTTGTAGGGGAGGATATTCATGACCTCGCCACCCGGCGCGTCGCGCAGGTTGAGGATATATTGCGTGGTGACCATGCAATCCAGCGCGGCCGGGCGCTGTTGCGCTTCCGCAACGGCTTGCCCGGGCAGGATTCGGTAGGGCAGAGCCAGATTGATGTAGGGCAAGCCCGGCGCATCGCCGTAGGTGGTGCGCGTATCAATCACGTGACCGTATAAGCCGTCAGCGAAGGTGGTGTGCAAGATCTTTCCTTCTTGATTGGGTCCCACTTTGACCGTGACATTGTCGTCGGGCCAGACGACCACCAGTACGCGGCCATCGCCCGAGACAGCGACGATTTGCTCGCCATCCAGCGCGGCTAACTGCGATTGCCTCAGCGTCAGCGCGTGGAAACCGCTTGAAGTCGCCCGATTGATCTCGTAGATATGCATAATGGTCTCGCCATCCTGGTCGTAGCGGAAAATGCAGGCGATCACGCCCACAGGCAGCGCTTCAATCTTGTCTTGTCGCTTGCAGACTGGCTCGACCGGCGGCGGGCAGTTATGGGGATTGCAGCCGCTGCTGTCAGTGGTTGTTACGGTGGGATTGCCGCGAATGGTCCTGCTGGGCGAGCAGGCTCCGCCGCGGCTGTCGATCAGCAGACTGTCGGGATCGACAATATCGTCCGGACTGTTGCTTTCGAACGTGACGTAGCCCCGCAGCGTCGTGCTGGGATCGCCGCGCGTGAAGCTCGCGCCCGCGAAGAGCGCGCCCTGGCCGCCGGAATTGCCGCGGAAGACGCTGTCGCAGATGATGACCCGCGCCGATTTTTCGACCGAAACCGCGCTCGGGGAACCAGCGGCGCTGACGCTGTGTCTTTCGATGGTAACTCTTTCCAAGGTCATGACGCTGTCCTGGAAGCGCAAGGGTCCCATATTATCGCGGAAGCTGGCGTCGGCGATGGACATCTTCTTGTCAAGGTAGGAGACAACCGGGGAACCCGCCGCCCCGCTGATTACCGCGTTCTTCAGGCTGAACTTGCCCGCGACCGCGATTGCCGCCTCCCCGGCCGCGGAGGCGGCGATGGTGTAGTCGTTGCCATTGATGACAACATCCGACTCATAAGGGATGTAGAGCGTACCGCTTAGCGCGCAGTCGCTCTTCAGGTTGTAGACATGATTCCCGTAAATGAAACCGCTCAATGGCAGGCCGCAAGACGGATCAATCTGCGCCTGCGGGTACTGCATGGCGGATGAGCCGCCATTGCCGATTGTGCCGCTGCAAGGATCCGGCGCGTTGTCGACGATGTTCCCGTAATAGACGCGCGGGAAAACTCCGTCGATCGTGAGGCAGCCCGTCAATGTGATCGTGCCGAGCGAGACTGTTCTGCCGACGATAAAAGTGTCGTTGGCGCCGATGGCCGAGTTGCCGCCGCGGACATTGCGCAGCGCCAGATTGTTGATGTTCAGGTTCACCGTTCCGATGACTTGAATGCCCGAGGGTATGCCGTGCCGGGCGACGACATAGCTGCCGCTTGTGTCTTTGATGAGCACATTACTCAGCGTATGCGTTGTGCCCGGAGAATTATTCTCGCGCTGGTCGTCAAACGATAAGGCGGTGTAGTACGTGTTGGTAAAGGTCACATTGTTGAAACTCGAGGCGATGTCGGAATGCGTCAGCTGTATGGCGGCTCTGCCCTGATAGCCGCCGCCTTCTATGGTTACATTGTTAAGCGAGATCGCGCATTTTCCCGTCAGCGAGAAGACATCCAGGAACCCTTGGTTGTCTTTGAAAGCTTTGATGGTGTTGCCCCCGCCATTGACCGTTATGGTGGCAGCCGGTTCTTCGCTTGTGCTAGGAATGTCGCAGCTTAGCCGCCAATCTTGCTGACAATCTCCAGTTAGCGTATAGGTGACATCGCTGTAGATTCGGCGCTGTCCTGACAAGCCTTTCGGCAAGCCGCAGTCGGGGTCGGGGGTCGGGTTGGTATTCTGCGCCTGCGCCGGCGCGGATAGCAATGGCAGCATTATTAGCGCGACAATAATACATTTCAGCAACAGATCAATGTTGAAATCAGTCAGCGGGATAATATTTCCGTATATTACGGGGGGGGGGGGTAAGATATTTTTCTGATGCCGCGCAACATGAACACAAGTTTCTCCACGTACAGTTGAAATATCAGTGAGTTTCATTAAGATCTAATCCCTGAGCGAGATGTAATTTATGTATGTATGTTAGCATGGCGAGGCTGATTGGGCAAGGGAGCGGCTTCACTTGTCTCTATGCGTTTGGACCTTTGAAACGTGTTATGATGGCCTCATTCAACTGACGGAAGGAACAAGACGATGTTTTTTGAATTGCGGGTTTATCCACTAATGCCAGGCAAGGCTGAGGAATTTGTCAGGTACATGGACGAAGAAATCATCCCCTATCAGCTTTCCAAGGGCATGACTATATTGGCATCCTTCCTCAACGACGCGGAGGATACCTATGTTTGGATTCGCCGTTTCGCGAGCGACGAGGAAAAAGACGCGCTTTACGATGCTGTATACAACAACGACTATTGGCGGAATGAAGTCAGCCCCAAGCTCCCTGAATTAATGGACGGCGCGGGAATAGAAGTCACCATCCTGCGGGCGACGCCGCGCTCTTTCATGCAGTAGCGGCATGCCGTAGCCAGCGCGGGACCGCTCGAGGAGAAAGAACCATGACCGAACATTTTCTTGATGACAGCGTCACGCAACCCTTTTGGGACAACTCGGTGACGCCGCGTCTGAAGATTGATAGCGGCGATGTTGTGATTTTCGATTGCGCTGAGCCCTGCGGACAGGTGACGCCGGAGTGGACTGTCGACGATTATGAGGTGCTTGATCGCGGCAAGGCACACGCGCTAAATGGTTCAGTTTGGATCAAGGATGCTGAACCCGGCGACGCGCTGGAAATCGACATCCTCGATATGCGCCACAAGGGCTGGGGATGGTCCGCTCATCGCGCCGGCGCCGGCTTGCTGCCGGAAGATTTCCAATACAGCTATCTGCATCACTGGCGAATCGAGGGCGATACCTGCTACTCTACAGAACTCAATCACATCAGCCTGCCCTTCGAGCCTCATCCCGGCGTCGTGGGTGTGGCGCCGCGGGAAGCGGGGCGCTTTATCACCGCGCCGCCGCGCGCCAACGGCGGCAACCTTGATGTGCGCGACATGGTGATCGGCTCGACAATCTGGATGCCGGTCCTGGTTGAGGGCGCGCTCTTGGCCACGGGCGACTGTCATGCGGCGCAGGGGCAGGGCGAGGTTTGCGTGACTGGCATTGAAGCGCCGATGACTATGACCATGCGCATCAAACTCCGCAAAGATCTTCGCTTGGAAGAGACGCAGTTGCGCCGCCCCAGTCCGATGAGCAAGCTCGACAGCCGCGGCTATCACATCACAACCGCGCACGGGCCCGATTTGATGACGAACGCCAAAAACGCCGTCCGCTACATGATCGACTGGCTGTGTCGAAATCATCAGATGAATCGTAGCCAGGCTTATATCCTCTGTAGCGTCGCCGGCGACCTGAAGATCAGCGAGATCGTCGACGCGCCCAATTGGGTGGTGTCCTTTCACATGCCCCTGGCCGTGTTTCGCGAATAGGATCGACTTTGCATCGGCGACGGGGTAGCATGCCCGCATCCGGACTCTGAAATCCTAACGATTCTTTAACCACATCAGCGCGGCAACGGGCCTGCTTAATAGCCAGAGCAGGATCATTTTGGGGCTTCCGTACTGCTTGCGACAGTAGATCATCAGATCGCGGAAGAAGATGCCCGTCGCGAACCAACTGCGCGTGGATGATTTTCCGTGGTGTTTAATCTTGGCGGCTGACAAGAAGAATGCGCTCTGCTGATGTTGGCAGGCGAGCGCGTCTTCCGGG
Source organism: Anaerolineae bacterium (assembly GCA_034420635.1). Classification (GTDB taxonomy): domain Bacteria; phylum Chloroflexota; class Anaerolineae; order Aggregatilineales; family Phototrophicaceae; genus UBA6055. Next base: position 21,282 of record DAOULD010000118.1, read on the forward strand.
AAGTACAGCAGCAGGTCGTCGTCAAGCCACAGGTCTTCGCGCCTCATTAATGTGCAGGATCCTGGAATCACTTTGACTTCTCGGTCGCTCTGACGATCCCAATCCGCGTAGTAGAGTTCATCGTGGACGCGGCGTCTGGCGGTCGGCAGCAAATAGCCCAGGACACTGTAGTCCAGCAGCAGGCTGAGGTATGTGGGTATCTCCGATCCGGTGCGCTGGATCTCGCCGTCCGGATGACGCAACTGCGCCGTTACGCCGGCGTAGTCCGGGTTTTCCAGCAAGAAGCGATGCATGAGCGCCAGAGCGTCTGGCGCAACTTCGGTGTCGGGATTGAGCAGCAGGACAGTGTCCGCCGTCGCTCGTTTGATGCCGATATTGTTGCCGCCGCAATACCAGGTATTGATCGTCTGCTCCAGCAAGACGACTTCGGGGAAGGACCCCCGGACCATTTCCGCGCTGCCGTCATCAGAGGCATTGTCGACGACAATGACTTCGAGCCGCAAGCCGACGCTCTGGCGCAGCGATTGCAGGCAGTCCCGCAGCAGGTTGCGTGTGTTGTAACTGACAATCACGACTGACAGATCAAACAATGTCGGGATATTCCTCTCAAAAGCAAAATTAACCACAAAGACACAAAAGTAAATGCAAGTAAGTCGTGCGAATAATTTGATGAAATATAGAAAACTACAAAATAATCGAATCCCGTAGGGGCGACCAACCTGGTCGCCCGAAACCGCACTATCGCATCGACGGGCGACATGATATGTCGCCCCTACACGCGGCTTATTTTTTTTGCATGACTTACTTGCGCTTACTAAGAACACAAAGTCAAAGAGATCATTTCTCTGTGTCCTCTGCGCACTCAGTAGTTCCAAGTTGGTCGTTAAAAAACATGTCGCCCGTCATACCATGTCGCCCGAAACCTGTTCACTTAGCTGTCCTGAAAATGTTCATTACTTTCTTGGAGCTACTTCTGTGGCTATTTACTGTGCAGATAGTTCGCGTCTGACATTGGCATTGCGAAGCTGAATCACGCTTGCGAATACTTGCTCCCGTTGACAGCTACTCTTCAAATTATAACCGTCTTGCGCGCTAAGGACTCGGCGCGGTCCCTGATTGTTTTGCCTACGGACCAACTGTAGGTGAATTGCCTCAGCCTCTGGCGCAAAGTGACCGTCTCCGCTAGCATGGTCGCCACAGTCGCAATTGGACCCAGGGGAGGGCTATCGTGAAATTTGGAGTCGTTTATCCACAGACGCAATTGGGGGCGGACCCGGTTGTGATGCGCGATTTCCTGCAAGCCGCCGAAGATATGGGCTACCATCACCTGCTGGTTTATGATCACGTGCTGGGCGCCAACCCCGCCCGGGAAGGCTGGCAATCCGGCAGACCGTATACTTACAGGGACTGCTTCAATGAACCCTTCACGCTTTTCGCCTGGATGGCCGCGCTGACCGAGCGCATCGGCTTCATGACCGGCGTTTTGATCTTGCCGCAGCGGCAGACCGCCCTGGTGGCGAAACAGGCGGCGCAAGTCGATCTGCTATCCGGCGGCCGTTTTCGCATGGGCATCGGCATCGGCTGGAACGAAGTGGAGTACGGCTCGCTCGGCATGGACTTTCGGACGCGCGGCGCTCGCTCCGAGGAGCAGATTGAGCTCCTCCGTATGTTATGGACGCGCGATCTGGTGAGCTACCAGGGGCGCTTTGATACGATCGATGACGCCGGCATCAATCCCTTGCCGCAGCGGCCGGTTCCTATTTGGATCGGCGGTACGGCTGATGTGGTATTGGAGCGAGCGGCGCGGATGAGCGACGGTTGGGTGGCGCAATCGGGCGATCCGCAGCTTTATCGGGACCATACGGCCAAATTCTGGGCTTTCGCCGAGGCTGCGGGCAGCGCAGACCGCGTGGGCTTGCATACGCGCCTGAGCACGCAGCAAGTGCCCGAGAACGATTGGGAGAGTTATGTCGCCGGTTGGGCTGAGCTTGGCGCGACCGAGCTGGCGGTTTATCCACACGGCGAAGAACTTGACGATTATCTGGGACGCTTGCGGCGTTTCAAAGAATTGTTTGGCTTGTGAGCGCCCATTTAATTCCGTATTCGCTCACGCAAGCCATGCGAACATATATCGACCAGCCAGAGCCATTCCGCAGTTACTGATCTTGAACAAGCCCCCGCCGCAATCGGAATAAGGGCAGCCGCTTGATAGCTTTGCTCCGTCTCGCGACACGTCATATCGGCCGGCGTCTCTTCCAGAGCGCACTCTTCGTCTTGGGCGTCGCGCTGGGAGTCGGCGTGATTGTCGCTATCGACATCGCCAACGGATCCGCCAGCCGAGCCTTCGCCTTGAGCAGCGAAAGCGTCACCGGCAAGGCGACACATCAAATCGTCGGCGGTCCCAACGGCTTCTCGTCAGAGCTTTACACACGCTTGCGCCTGGAGTTGGGAATCAAAGTCAGCGCGCCGGTAGTGAGCGAGTTTGTGCGGACAAGCGGAAACGATCAAGCTTTGCGTCTGATGGGCGTTGACCCTTTAGCGGAACCGCCCTTCCGTTCGTACCTGCGTGGCGAGAACGAAAACATAGACTTTGAAGCGCTGAATCAGATCATCGCTGTCCCGGGCGCCGTGGTGATCAGCGACGCCTTGGCGGGCAGGCTCAAGCTGGAAGCCGGCGATGATTTAGAGATCAGCGCCGCCGGGCGCTTCAGCAGCGCGCAGATCGTCGGCATACTGCAATCGGAAAATAATAGCAGTCGACAAGCGCTCGATGACCTGATCATCAGCGACATCGCCACCGCGCAAGAATGGACGGGCATGGCCGGTCGGCTCAGTCGCATTGATCTGATCCTGGCTGCGGACGATGCCGAGCGCATACGCTCCGAGTTGCCCGACGGCGTATCGCTCTTGGAGTTTGGGGAAGGCGATGCGCTTGACCAGATGATCGCCGCCTTCGAGATCAACCTGCAGGCGATGAGTTTGCTGGCGTTGGTGGTCGGCTTGTTCCTGATATACAACACCGTCACTTTCAGCGTGGTTCAGCGCCGCGGCGTGATCGGTATCTTGCGCTCGCTGGGCACTACCAGGGCGCAAGTCTTCGCTTTCATCTTGGGAGAAGCGTTGATTCTGGGCGCTGTAGGTACAGCCCTAGGGCTTGCGCTTGGCGTCATCATGGGGCGGGGCGCGGTTGCGCTGGTCTCCCAAACCATCAGCGATCTCTACTTTGCCGTGAATGTGCGGGGCATCAGCGTCGAGGTCTTGACGTTGTTGAAAGGCGCTGGCATCGGCATGCTGGCGAGCGTCGTGGCGGCTCTCTTGCCCTCGTTGGATGCCACCCGCACAGCGCCGGCCGGCGTGATGAAACGCTCGACCGAAGAAGAACAGACCCGTCGACTGCTGCCTCATATCACGGTCCTTGCGGCTTTGCTCAATCTTGGCGGACTGCTGCTTTTGGGGGTACCTGGCGCGGACCTCTACCTTAGTTTTGGCGCTTTGCTCATGATCATCGTCGGCGGGGCTTTTTTCACCCCGGCGGCGCTGCTGATTATGATGCGCCTGTTGCTACCCGTGGGCGGCGCAGTTTTTGGCGTACTGGGGCGCATGGCATGCCGCGCGATCAGTCGTTCGCTGAGCCGCACCTCGGTCGCGGTCGCGGCGCTGACCATTGCCGTCAGCGTGATTGTCGGCGTCAACACCATGATTGGCAGCTTCCGCAGTACCGTGGCCGATTGGCTGAGCAATTCCCTGGGGGCGCAGATCTTCGTTTCGCCGCCACTCTTTTCCAACAACAACGCGAGCATCGATGTCGATGGCGCGGTGCTGGAGTTGGCTCGCGCGGTCCCGGGTGTCGAGGCGGTTTCTTCAGCGCGCGCAGTGACAGTCTACTCGCCCGACTTTCCCGATTTTCCACCGATTAACTTATTGGCCTCCGACTTTGATATCGCCGGAGACAATCGCCGCTTCCGCTGGACTCAGGTTGCCGTGGAAGATCATCAGGAGGCGCTTAATGCCGGGCGCTTGATGGTCAGCGAGTCTTTTGCCAAACGCCGCGGCATCGACGAATCCAATAACAGCATCATTTTGTCCACGGACCTTGGCGAGCGCAGCTTCGAGATTTTCGGCGTCTATTACGATTACAGCACGGATCAAGGCACGGTTTACATGGCGCGCTCCGTTTATGACCAATATTTTGACGATTCCTTCGTGACGTCGCTGGGCATCTTCCTCGAAGCGGGAACGGATGCCGATGCGGTTATCGGCGCATTGCGCGCGCGATTGACGGACTACGACCTGCTGGTGCAAGACAATGCCAGCTTGCGGCGGGGCGCCTTGGAGGTCTTTGATCGTACCTTCGCCATCACCATCGCCTTGCGTTTGCTGACGACTCTGGTGGCTTTCATCGGCATCCTGTCGGCGCTGATGGCGCTGCAGCTTGAGCATACGCGGGAATACGGCGCCATGCGCGCCACCGGCATGACCCCAGGCCAACTGACGCGCTTCACCTTGATTCAGACCGGGCTCATGGGTCTGGCGGCCGGCACCCTGGCATTGCCCATCGGCACGCTCCTGTCGCTGGTGCTGATCTATGTCATCAATCTGCGCTCATTTGGCTGGACGATGCAATTCGTATTGTTGCCCGGCGAATTCCTGGAAGCCTTTCTGGTGGCGGTCATCGCGGCGCTGCTGGCCGGGGTCTATCCGGCCTGGCGTCTGGGTCGGCTAAAACCGGCCGAGGCGCTGCGCAGCGAGTGAGGGGCTTTGCCTCTCGTCATAGCGCCGTGAACGCTTTACAATCTCCCATATGCCTACGCCCTTCACCCACCTCAGAATCGCGCAAGATTTGCTCGGCGACGCCGCCTTGCCGCCGCTCTATCGCGCCTTGCTGCTCCGGCAGCGTCCAGCCTTTCAACTGGGCAGCATTGTCGCCGATGCCCGCGTTGCCAGTGGCGATGGGCGCGAGGTCACGCATTTCTATGCCTATGGCCAGCCCATGGTGGAGCGTCCCTGGCGCGCCATGCTGCGGCTGTATCCGCAACTGGGGTCGGCCGGGGACGAAGCGCATTTGGCCTTCCTGGCTGGCTATGTGGCGCATTTGGCTGCGGACGAAGCCTGGGCGCTGAAAATGGTGCGGCCGCATTTTTGGGGCAGAGAGTGGCATGGCGTCGAGCGGCGCGACAAATTCTTCGCCCTGCATTTGATCCTGACGGTATTGGACGAGCGCGACGAGCGGGCGCTGGAAGACTGGCAGGCGCGTTCGCTGCGCCGTTGCGAGCCGCAGAACTGGCTGCCCTTCATGCCCGACGCGATTCTGTCCCAGTGGCGTGATCTGGTCGCCGGACAACTCGATCCGACCGGCGACAGCCTGACGCTGGAGATATTTGGCCAGCGCCTGAAGATGGACCCGGCGCTTGTGCGCGCAGCGCTCGATGATCCCGCGGCGATGCAAGCCCGCCTTTGGCGCTTTATCCCGCAGTCGCTGCTCGACGAGGTGACGCGACTCTGTTATGTGTTCACGCGCGATCAGCTTGCGGCCTATTTGACCGAGTACATGCCGGCGCTGGCTTCCGCCTGAATTGATCCCCGCATTCTCCCAGAGCCTTCCCGCGCTCGAGTGTATTTCAGATTATTGGCAAATTACATAATTTTGTCGTTCAAAAGCTCGATTAACCACAAAGACACGAAGAACACAAAATTTTTTCTTGAAATCTCTGCGCGCTCTGTGCCTCTGTGGTGAATCCGTACGTAGAACCCGTCAAAGGGCGATGCGCTTTTGTAGTTCCTGGAGCATCCTGCCAAGATATTGAATTGCACCCCCCGCGGTCAGATTCATTGAGCCACGCCTGATTTCTTGTTAGAATTGTCGGACAACTCGCTTATCCATGGACAAGCCCGATGAAAGCGGCAGAACAACAGACGATCGCCGCCAGCGAAAACGACCTCAAGAACAACCGTCTCGGTTTGATGAGCGCCGCGCAGATTGATGTTCTACAGACGCATATTGATCTGTTTCAGGCTCAATCCACACAGGTCATCAAGCGCTGCGTCGGTCTGGCGATATTGGTAACCGCAGTAGTGGTGCTCTTGTCCTTTGTGCGCGTTTTGCTGCTGCCGATCGCGCTGGGCATCGAATTCGTGATGGTCGGCATCATGGTGTACTTCACCAGCAGCGTCAGCCGCTTTGCTCAACAGTTGGCTTTTGACCGCGATTCAGAAGCCGTGCGCATCATCAAAGGGCGCACCAGTCGTTATGCCATGCGCACCCATCCCTTCTATCATTCCTTGCGCGTGGAATTAGAGACTTACAAACTGTTGGATGCATCGCTCGTCCGGGAGTTCGCCACCGGTGAACTGTATCAACTTTACGTCCTGCCACACTCGGGCGTGATCATCGCCGCGGAACTCATCGCCGAAAAAGGTTTTCGCTACTTGCATTAGGTCCTTCCGGAATGTTTTCGCTACTTGCATCAGGTCCTTCCGGCTCGCATTTTCGCAAGATGCGAATGCTACGCGATTTGCCGTGGTGGCGCGAAATCCAGCCCCATTTCTCCAATTTGTCCAAGTGGCGGATGACACCGGAATTGGACTTGTAACCCTGTGATGCCGCGATTTCGCTCAAGGTCGGTGGAAAGCCGCGTTTGTTGGTATAACGACGGATGTATTCAAAAATGCCTTTGCTGCGCTTGTCGCCGCGGTTCATTTTCATTTAATTTCCCTTCGTAGACGGGACTTCATAGGTACCGCTATATTCTATCATGTAATAGAACATGTGTTCTAGGTCAAATCAATCTATTTGACATCAATTCCGACTGCACCGCGCGCTACGCTTCTGAATCTCGGGTTTTCTGGAAAGGCTCAGTTAGGGTTGCATATAATGGATGTTTCCCCTTTTCGCATTTTGGGGCTATGCGGTAAACTTGCGGCATTGCGTAAGCCTGAACAAGTGGAGATGCGGTTCGATGGCAAACACCTCCCGACAATGGTTTTATTCCACCCCCGAGGCGCGTCCCTATTACATCGAGGAGCGCGTCAACCATAGTTTGTGGAATAACCGGCTGCAGAACGTTTTTATGAGTTGCACGCGGGCGGAGGCGCCTATCAAGATGGAAGGCAGCCTTGATGGTATGCCGATGTTCTTCGAATTTGTGGCCGGGCAATACTTCACCCTGCGCATGGGCGAAGAACGTAAAGAGGTTATCGGCACCATCCGACAGATTCTTCTCGGCTTGAAGCCAATTTTCACCTACCAGGACAGCGACGGCATGTTCGTAGTCGAGTGGCATACCGACGGCGGCGATGCCCGTTGGAAAGAAATCCAGGGCAATCCCGCATTTCAAGGCTTGCGCAGGATGAAACTCAACTAGCGCGGAGCCTCCATGTTACCTGGCAGTATTCCAGTGAGAATCAAGGCGACCGCAGGGTCGCTTTTTTGTCCCTTGCAATAGTCAGATCCGCTCATCGCTGCAGAAGGTTTTTATGCTTGTCGGCGCGTGACAGACCTTTTCGCTGCCGCCGCGCGGCTGTTATCATGGCGGGCAGCCGAATAGCGCAAGCGAACGGAAACGGATGTTCCAGAATCCCCCTGTCGAGCCGGATTCGATTAGCCTCTTGTGGCGCGATCGCCGCAGCGCCAGCGCGGCGTCCGCACAGTCTTTTGCTCCGCGCGATGACTTGAGAATCGGGGTGATCGCGGAAGAGATTTCGCCTTATCGCGATTACACCCGCGCGATTCGCGACATCCTTTGTACGCTGCTGACCGATATCGAGACCCTGGCCTATCGCCACGATGTGCTCGACGACTGTCTTGATCAGCCGGATTTCACGGCGGGACTTGTCGAATTACTTCCCAAGATCCGCGGCTTGGGCGAAACTGTCCGGGATATCCGCGCCCGCCGTCACGAATTGGCGCTGGTGCTTTCCCGCTTGACGGAACTGGAGAATTATGTGGAATGCGTCACCGAGTTGGATGCGCTGCTGCAACGCGCCCGGCCCGCGCTGAGAGCCTGCGCCTGGCACAAGTTGGCGGAGCAAATGGCGCGGACTGTGCAAGATCCGCTCTTCCAGCAGATGGCGGCGGAATTGCCGGAACTGCGCGAGCGTATTCGCGAGATCGTCAGTGTCACAATCGGCGTCAATCTGTCGCCGGACCTGCGACCGGTGGCCGCCACCTTGCTGTCGATCAACCGCCGCCGCTTCAAGGGTCCCCGTTTCTTTCGCAAGTTATGGGGCAGCGGTGATGGGGAGGAAATGCGCGGCATCGGTCCCTTGCGCCAGGCGCCCTCTACAAGCGGCGACATCATGGCAACGCGCCGCGAGACCCTGGATCGCCTGGGGGGCAACAGCATTTTCGGCGATTTGCGCAAAATCCTGGATGATGTGATTCGACCGATCAATCGCGCCCTGGCTGCTTACGCCCGGGTCAACAGCCGCGCGCTGCGCGCCATTGAAAGCGAAATTGCCTTTTATATCGGCGCGGCGGGGATGATTTCAAAGCTGCGCGGTCAGGGCTTGGTCATGTGCAAACCAACCCTCTTGCCCCCCGAGGAACGCCGCATGGATGTGCGCGGCATGGTGAATCTTGATCTTGCCTTGCGCCTCAGCCGGCAGCGCCGGGGAGAGGACCTGGGGGCGCATATCGTGGGCAACGACGCTCGTTTCGATGATGAGAGCCGTATCCACGTTTTGACAGGACCCAATCGCGGCGGCAAGACCACCTGGATGGGCGCGATTGGCTTGCTGCATGTGTTGGCGCAATCGGGCTTGTACCTGCCGGCGGTTGCGGCGACCTTAAGCCCGGTCGATGCCATATGCCTGCACTTCCCGGTCGAAGAGGATCCGGAGATGGAAAGCGGCCGGCTGGGCGAAGAAGCCAAGCGCCTGCGCGAGATCTTCAGTCGAGCGACTTCGCATAGCCTGATTCTCATGAATGAATCGCTGGCCAGCACCAGCGCCACCGAAAGCTACTTTCTGGCGCGGGATGTTCTAAGCTGCTTGCGTATCTTGGGCGCGCGCGCTGTCTTCGTGACACATTTGCACGAATTGGCCGTCGACTGCGAAAGTATCAACGATGCGGTATCGGGCGACAGCCGCGTAGGGAGCCTGATCTCGGAAGTCGAAGAGGACGAGTCCGGCGTACGCCGCACCTACCGTGTGCTGGCCGCGCCGCCGCGCGGCCAGAGTTACGCGCGGGAAATCGCCCGTCAGTATGGCATCAGCTTCGAGCAGTTGCGGACATTGCTGGAAAAACGACCGCCCCAATCTCAGTAGGGGAGACGGGGTGTATTTCAGATTATTGGCGCATCAAGTTGTTTTCGGGCGACCAGATTGGTCGCCCCTACACGCCTCATTTATGTCGAAACCCGTAGGGGCGACATACCATGTCGCCCGAAAGAAAGTTGTTCACTTAGCTATCCTCAAAATGTTCATTACTTTCTTGGTTCTACTTTTGTGCCTTTGTGATGAAATAATTTGAAGCGATTGCCCTGCCGCCATCTCAGTCCCGCTTGTCATGACGCTTTTCCTTTGCCATAATGCGGGCATGTTCGGATAGTCGATGGAGCGATTCCGCATGGCCAAGCGCAGGCGCAAGAAACCCAATATCTCCAAAGCCGTGCTGGAGCAAGCGCGCCAGACCGCCACGGGCGATGGAGCAGGCGCGAGCGAAACGGAAGCGACAGCGCAAGAAACTGAGGCGGCCGATGTTGTCGCCAGCTCCGTCACCGCCGAAACCCCGCGCAGACAGCGCCGCCGCCGTCGGGACCTGCAAGCCGTACAACTGGAACGGCGCAAAGACGAGGGCGCGTTGGATGCCGAGTACGTGGCGGATCTGCTGGCGAACCCCACCAAAGAAGTCTCTGAAGAAGAACTGCGCGCCGATTACGGCTTCGTGATCAAGGACCTGCGTAACATGGGCATCCTGGCGGCCGGGCTTTTCGTGGCGCTGGTCCTCATCTCGCTGCTTGTGCTGTGATCTGATATTCGCTACAAGCGATCGCTTGCGAGGCGACATGGCTTTAGACCCGCTGGCGGATATCCCGATTCCGGCAGAAATCGCGCGCTTGCCCAAAGCGGATATTCATATTCACGCCGAGTGGTCGCCGCGGCTTGATCGTGTGCTGGCGAAGCGTCAGAGCCGCAAACCCTATGATTGGCGGGCTTGGGCGCGCCGGCTGATGAAAACCGAAGCGCCGGGCGCGGATCGTTTACAGCACTTGTCCAAGCCCTTTCCAGAATTGTTTGAGGCCGACAAACGAGCGGACAATTTCATCGCCCGTATCGTTGATATTTTTGAGGAATCGGCGGCCGATGGGTCTATCCTGGCAGAAATCCGTCCGGGTAAAGATATGGCCGAACGACCGGAGTGCCTGGAACTGATAAAAGCGGCTGCGCAAAAGGCGCGGGCACGCTACCCGCTTTTTCAGGCCGCCGCCATCCCATTCATATACCTGCAACAGGATGAGGATATACTTGAGCCCTTGATCAAACGGTATGAACGTTGGGGAAAGGACGGCTTGATCTTCGGCGCGGATTTGTTCAATCAGCCGTATGAGACCGAAGCCGACTGGACCGGGGCTTATCACATCGCCGATCGCTTGGCCTCGGCGGGACTGGGTATCACCGTACACGTTGGCGAAAACTCACCCGTCAATATCCCGGCGGCGCTCAAGGTGCCGGGTCTCAGGCGATTAGGTCACGCCACGCAGGCTGGTTATCATCCGCATTTGCTGGAGCAGGTGGCCGCTAGCGGCGTGACCGTCGAGGTCGCTTTGAGCTGCAATGTGATTCTCGGCGCAGTATCGTCCTATGAAACCCATCCTGTGCGCCGCTTCGTCGAGGCGGGCGTCCCGGTCGCGCTCTGCACGGATGACCCGGTGCAAATGTCAACGACGATCGGACGAGAATATGCGCTCGCGCATCATCTGGGATTCAGCGAAGCTGAATTGCTTGATTTCACCCGGAATGCGCTGCAGGTCGCTTTTGTGTCGGAGGACAAGCGAAAGGATCTGACGGTAGATCTGCAACGCCAATAGCTTCACAGGTCATGTTTCCTGTCTGGAAAGCCACGAAGCCATTTGCGGGCGGGCCGTGTATAATGAACATTCACGTTCTTCGAGACTGAGGTCAGCCTTGCAACGACTCGTCCGTCGACTGTCGGGACCGGTGAGCCATCTGGCGGCGTTTTATGCGGCTTTGGTCGCGCTGTTCACGCTCGCGCGTCTCATGCGCGTCAACGGCTTCTGGTTGATTGACCTGGCGAATACCTTCGCCCCCTATTGGTACATGCCCCTGGCGCTGACCTTTCCCTTGTCCATCATCGCCGCTCGTCAGGGGAGTGCGCTTTCGCGCTTGGCTAAGAATCCTTCCTGGGGCTCGCAGAAGGCAAAACGTCATCGCCGGGCATTGCTGTCGCGGCTGCGCGACCGCTGGAGCGCGCTGCTGCAAATCGTCTTGATACTCGTCGGCTTGATTTGCTTCGCCTGGCCCGGCCGCTATAAAGCGATCGAACCACCGCAAGGCGAGACCTTCTCTGTTGTGACATTCAACGTGCAGGGCAGCAATGCGGAGCTGGACGAGGCGACCGATTGGCTGCTGTCCGCCGGGGCCGATGTCATCGTATTGCAGGAAACGGCCGAGGGATACGATCATCGCTTGCAGCCGCTCTACGATATCTATGCGCACGAAGATCATATCGAGGGCAGCGTGCGCATATTCTCTCGCTATGCCATCCTCGAGCGGCAGATTCTATCCATTGAAGACGAGCCCGGGCGCTTGGCGCTGCGACTTCTGCTGGATCAGAACGGACGCGAGCTGGCAGTTTACGCCGTGCACCTGGCCTTGCCACAGGCGGATTGGCATCCCTCTGCGCATTTCGCGCTGGATATGCTGCTGCGTTACAACGAAGCGCGCCGTAACGCGCAGGCTCGTCGGCTGCTGGAAATCTTGGGCGACGAGAGCAAGCCGTACCTGGTTGCGGGCGACTTCAACATGAGCGACAGTTCGCTGCTCTATGACGAGATCGCCGCCCGCATGCATGACGCCTGGCGGGACGCGGGCACAGGCGCCGGACGTACCTGGCCGGTGGCCGAAGTAATTGGCTTGCCGCGGATTGTTCACCCCTTCTTGCGCATCGACTATATTTGGCGCAGTGACGAATTGCGGACCGTGGCAGCGAGTATTGGCGGTCCCATCGGTTCCGATCACCTGCCGGTCAAAGCAGTCTTCGAGTGGGCAGGCGACTAGAAGACCCTGGTCGGCGGATGACTCCCGCGAAAAGCATAATCAAGATTCTCAGCCGTTTGAAGCCCATTCCTCACGCTTTGCCGCAGCAGAGCAATCGCATCAAAACCAGTAGTTGTCGAATACAACATAAATCTGGAAAGTGTAGACCCACGCGCTGCAAAGCAGCGGCTCACGCAAAAGGCTTTGCCTGTTTCACCCGCGGCTTGGTGCGTCATGTGCGGTCGGTTTCTCAGCAGGTCCGCGCGGAGAGTATGCTTGACCACCGGTCCGCCCCATGTACCAGAGCGATTTCGCGATTTTATGGGCGAGCGCAGTGTTGGTACGCTTGTATCCGGCCCGTTGTTGATATTGCACAGCCCATCCTGTCAAAGGATGCGCTTTTCCAGAAATCCTCCAGCCCTTCACGGCATTGACAAAATGCTGCTTTACGTACTGATTGCCCTGGCCTTTCTTGCTCTTGAGCAGCTTTCCTCCTGAGACCTTGTTCGAAGGCGCCAAGCCGCATGCTTTACAAAACGCTTCCGCCGAGTGATATCGATCATAAAAATCCGCGCCGGTTTCCGCAATGATTCGAAGCGCCAAAAGTGGCGTTACCGCCGGTGCTGTCGTCATCCACGCGATTTGAGCTTCTAGTTGAAACTGCGCAATATGGTCTTCCGCTCTGCGCCGCCGTGCGATAATCATTTCGGTCAGTCGATCAAGTTCCGCTGCGGACAAGGCGACTTCTTCACGGACATATCGCGGCAGTTCCTTCACATTCTCCAACAGTTCCACAAGCTCTGATTTCCTGTCGCAAGATCCCTTCCATGCCAAGTTCACCACCTCTTCGGGACTCATGTGCTCCGCCTGCGCGATAATCTGTATGAAGTTGCGACCGCTTGCCGAGATCGGCTTGACCCGACGGAAAATTGGCACACGATAGGCAGTCAAAAGCGAACGCAAGCTGTTGGACGCCCGAGTGCGAGCCGCTTTGTCCGCGTCCCACTTGCGCAGGTTCATTCTGATTTCTCGCTGCATGTCGTCAGGCATATTGCTAGTACGCAGTCTAAAGTGAGCAGCCAATCTAGCCATGTTGATCGCATCCGCCTTGTCAGACTTGCCTTCAACAGCTAACAAAGCTTTGACGGTCATTGGATTGAGAATGTGAGCATTGAGTTCGCGGTTTCGGAAGGCATGGTAAAACAACTGATGAAAATTCGCCGTGGACTCCAGTACCGCGCATTCCACCGCTTCGGCGCGCAGCCAATTCGCAGCCGCCATCGCCTCGCGCTGCGATTGGGAAAACTCCCGCACCTCCATTTCACCGCTGTGGCTGTTAAACACTGCCACAACCACACAATCGCTGTCGACATCACAACCAGCAGTTATCTTGAACGTCACCTCATCAACGAACAATGCCGCAGCGCGAATACGCTGATTCTTATCCATTCTGGCACTTCCCGTCACGACTTTGAAAACGACAGCGCACCGGCCTTGTCAGCTCAATGGCTTAACCTGTTTTTGGCGGTCTGAGCCGCATGCGTGACGACAATTCTCCGGATGACACAGTCTACATAAGGAGCTTGCCGCTTCAGTTTCATCGGCATCTCAAGGAGCGAGAGGTGTTCTCCGCTGCCACCATCAGTCTATTAAAACTCGTATAAACTCACAAGAAATCTAGTCAACTTTGCACAATAACGAGCATAAAATGACACTGAATGTCGCTCTTGGCAAAGAAAACAGGGGCGTCTCGTGAGACGCCCTTGTAAAATGACCTCCTATTTGCGGGCGTTTCAACGAAACGCCCCTACATTGCCTCCCTTTTTGCAGATAAGTGATTAAATATCGGTGCTC
>DAOULD010000119.1:0-37409 GCA_034420635.1 Anaerolineae bacterium
TACGTGGTGGATACCTTGCGTTGAGGATACCACCTTGACGCGCAAGGAAGCTGTCAAATGCCGTAGAGTTCGCGCGCGTTGTCGGCCAGGATCATGCGCGCCGCTTCCTGTGCCTCTCTAGCTGACATGAATCCATCGTCAATCAGTTCTCCGAGGGCTTGACCCAAAGCCTGCTTTCCCAGCAGCGCGCTGGTGTAAAAGGGCTCTGGCGATCCATAGACGTCCGAGCCGTAACAGACACGAGAGATCGGCGCCATTTCCAGCACTTCGGCGATGATGCGTTTGCCCGCGTTTCCGGCGAAGGGCAAGCCTTCGGAAATGTCGCACCAGATATTGGGCAGCACATTGGCCAGGTAGCCGGCTTCGGCGTGATAGGGATAGCCGGTGTGGACCAGCAGGAATTTACAGGCGCGATAAGCCGGGTAGCGCAGAAGCTCCATCAAGAGCGCCGGGCGACAAGCCGCCAAATGCACCTCCCAATCGCCCATGCCGGTATGCACCTGGAAAGGCGCGTCAAAATCGATGCAGCGCTCGATGGCGCGGCAGAAAAGATGATCGCGCAGGTCCTTGATTGGATCCGCGCCGCGGCCGCGGGCGCGCCGAATGCGCTCCAGCGCGACCCGGCCCTGATCGGGCGAGCGGCTGCCGGGATCGATATCAAGTCCCGTTCGGTAGGCGATGATCGACTTAAGACCTCTGTAGCCCCCGTCCCCCAGAGCCTCGGCGATGGCATCGTCGTACCGTTGCCGGAATTCCGACCAGCCACAGTCGTCGTCCAGCAGGTCTTGAATCAAGACCTCGATGCGAAAGACCGGCAGGACCTCGACGCCGACTTCGGCGCGGAACTTGTCCAGATTGATCTGCGGCAGAGGATAGCCGTCATCAATGATCAAGGTTTCGATCCTGCCCGCGCCGTGCAGCCCTTGCGCATATTGCGCGTATCCTTCGTCCGCGATTGCCCGGTTGCGGGCGGCGACTACGGCATCAACCGTCGCCTCCACGCCGAAGTATGCCGCCAGGCGATGGAGCATGAAGCGGAAGTAGAGCGTATCGCGCTTGAGCCGCCCCAACATCGACAGCGCGGCAGCGTCAACATCGATACCGCCTTCACGCAGATAGGCGGGCGAGCCGCCGCCAAAAGCCAGGGCATCCACCCATTCCTCCGGGCTGAGCGCGTCTTCCCGCCTGTAGGGATGGCAATGCGCATCGACCACGGGCAAATCGCTGAAATCGAGCATCAGGGCGCCTCCAGGTACATCTGACGCTCCCAGGGATGCACGGTCACATTGTAAGTTTCCAGTTCCAGGCGCTTGACCTTGAGGAACTCTTGCCCGGCGACCGGCGCCAGGGCTGCCATCAGCACCTCGTCGTTTTCCAGCGCGTCCAGGGCGACAGGCAAGCTGCGCGGCAGGAATTGGATCCCTTTCGCTGCGCTCTGCGCCCCGCTGAAATGCCCGACATCCTCATCGTTGAAAGGCGCGCCGGGATCGGCTTTGCTCATGATGCCGTCCCAGCCAGCGGCGAGCAGGGCTGTCAAGAAGAAATAAGGATTGCAAGTATTGTCGCCGGCGCGGTATTCGACGCGGCAGCGCTTGTTGACATCGGGCACGCGCAGCAAAACGCCGCGATTGCCAAGTCCCCAGGCGATATGCGCCGGCGCCCAGGAGGCGGGCTGCAAGCGCTTGTAGGAGTTGACAGTGGGCGCGCCCAAGCCGCAGATGCCGGGGGCGCGCGCCATCAAGCCAGCGATGAATTGCCGACCGATCTCGCTCAAGGGATTTTCCGGTCCCTCGCCCGCCAGCAGATTGCCGCCGGTGTCCGTATCCCAAAGCGCCAAGTTGGCGTGTAAACCGTTGCCGGCCAGATCTGTGAATGGTTTTGGCATGTAAGAGGCGATCAGTCCGCGCTGCAGCGCCAGCGCTCGCGTGATTTCTTTGCTGATGAGATAACGATCGGCAGCCGCCAGCGGCGCGTCGTAGCGCACCGTGAATTCGAACTGCGAGGCGCCGTATTCCTTGCCCATTTGCTCGACCTGGATGCCCATCGCTTCCAGGGTCGCGACGATCTCGTGCAAGAAATCGGCAAACTGGTTCAAGCCGGCCACGGTGAACATGCCGCCGGCGCGGGCTGGCGCGACATCGCCATCCGCCGTCTTGGCGAAGAGGCTGAATTCCGCTTCCAGCGCGGCGGTGATTTCGATGCCCTGCCCGGCGAACAGGGACAGGGTCCGCCTCAAGATTTGTCGCGGACAAGCGTCAAAGGGCTGATAGTCCTCGGTCATCATATTGCAGAGCACGATGGCTGTGTCCTCGAGATAGGGCAGTTTCCAATAGGCGTCGGGATCGGGCAGCGCCAGGAAGTCGCCGGTCTGGGCTTGCCAGATGCCGTCAGCCGCCATGTGATCGTCGACGCCGAAATTCAGGTTGGCGCGGGCGAAAACAACGCCGCCCTCGACGACCTCAGCGAATCGGCTTTTTGGGATCGTCTTGGCGCAAGCGCGACCATTGAAGTCGTGGTAAGTCACCCAGAGGTTTTCGATCTTGTCGTCTTTGAGGCGATTCAACAGATCTTGCGCATCCATATTTCGCTCCAGAAATCAACTTGATTTGTTCCGCCGCCGATTTAAGCGCCATAAAATGATAAATATGCCACAGAGTCACAGAGACACAGAGAAAACTGATCCAAAGGGTATTCGCCCCTCGGACAGAGTTTGGAGATCCAAGATTATCCATAGTTTACTCTTGTTCTATGGTTTCGGCACTGCGGGCGTCGTATGTGGATGCGATCTTGTGGGCTAGGCGCGAGATTGGCAATTTGATGCGATTGCCCTGCGATTCGCAAGAGATTGACGGCAGGACGCGCTTAATTCAAGGTATTC
Source organism: Anaerolineae bacterium (assembly GCA_034420635.1). Taxonomy (GTDB): domain Bacteria; phylum Chloroflexota; class Anaerolineae; order Aggregatilineales; family Phototrophicaceae; genus UBA6055. Next base: position 2,879 of record DAOULD010000119.1, read on the forward strand.
TTGTAGATCACCCCATCCTTCATGATGATGCGCAGGTTCGTCTCCGGCTCGGTCATCACGTTCAGATCCGCCAGCGGATCGCCGTCCATAACCAGCAGATCGGCATGCGCGCCGGGGATGAGCTCGCCCAATTCACCACTGCGACAGAGCAGATCCGCGCCATTGCAGGTGGCTGCGCGCAGCGCGTCAATTGCCGGGATGATTTCGCCGCGGATGGCGAACTCGTCCAGTTGACGACGGTGCATTTTGCCCAGCAGATCGGTGCCATAAGCCATTTTCACGCCGCCGCTGTAAGCCATATCAAGCGCGCGTTTGCCGGCGTCCAGCACATCAAAGACTTTTTTATAGAGTTCTTCCGGCAAGCCAGCCTCAATGCCTTCGTCCGCCAGCGCCTGATAGATCGACAGGGTCGGCACCAGAAAGGCATCGTTCTCCAGCAGGAGGTCGACGCTTTCTTCGTCCATCAGGTTGCCGTGCTCCACCGTGCGCGCGCCGCAGCGCAAGGCGCGATTGATGGCGCGGGCGGTATAGGCGTGGACCATGACGTAGAGGTTGGCCGCTTCGGCTTCCTCGACTGCCGCGCGGATCTCTTCTTCGGAAAACTGGGTGCTGTCGATGCGGTCGGTGGGAGAGGCGACGCCGCCGGAGCACATCAGTTTGATGTGGTGGGCGCCGCGGCGCACTTCTTCGCGGCAGGCGCGGCGCAATTCGCTGAGTCCATCGCAGACCCAGCCCAGACCCGGCGTCAGCCAACTGTAGCCGATGCCGTCATCACCGGAGCTGCGCATGTCGCCGTGGCCGCCGGTTTGCGACAGGGCGTGGCCGCAAAAGAAAATCCGCGGTCCGGCAATCAAGCCCTCGTCGACAGCCTGAGCCAATCCCCAGTCGGCGCCACCGCCGTCGCGCACTGTCGTGAAGCCGCGCATCAGCATGCTTTCGAGGATTTGCGCGGCGTGGGCGGTCACGTAGGCTGGGGACCAGTGCCGAATGGCGGAAAGATGCGCCGTGGCGGCGGTGACATGCACATGCGAATCGCAAAGTCCGGGCATGACGACCCGTCCGCCGACGTCAATGGCATCGGCGTCGGTCTGTGGCTTGGTCTCGCTCACCGCGCTGATCTTCCCGTCTTCGATCAAGACATGCCGATCAGGCAGCAATTCGCCGCCGCGCACATCCAATACCCGCGCATTCGTCAAGAGCAGATTTGACATCACGATCCTCCCAAACATTCCTGAGTGAAAATATGGCAGGCTTCCAGTTTAACAGAAGCGGGATGCCAATGGCGAATAGTCGCAGGGGCGGCAGTCTAGTCGTCGTGCCACCATTGGTATTTGGTTTTGTGCATGTTTTCCAGCAACCAAATTTCGTGCTGCAATTGAGGACTGCCTGGTCCGAGAACTTGAAGCACTTCAACCTCTTTTTCTGTGCAGTCTCTCTCTCCGCGGTAGCCGCCACTCTCCAAACCGTCTGAGTATCGATGTGCGTGGCAGGCTTCGTGCACGATTATGGCTGCGAGATCGAACAAAGCATAACGAAAAGCGTCCACCTTCATCACGCCGACACGCGCCGTTACGCTAGCGCCCCGTCCTGGACGTTCCTTGATAACATGAAGCCCGCTGGGACTTGTAACATAGAGATACCATCTGGGCACTGTGTTCAACAACAATTGCAGCGCGTCCCTAATCCGACCGCGAAATTCGCCAGAACCTTCGACCCTGATGCCGCCTTCTATTGAAGGCACATAACAAAGATTGTGATTGAAGCGCTCGTAGCCCGATACGTAATCCTGATCGCTATGACATTCCCAGTTCAAGAAGCAGCAATTGTCAATATCTTCGGGAATGGGTCCGGTGATGGGACCGGCAATGGGCGCTGTAATGGTCTCGGACCGCGTCGGCTCCTGAGGCTGCGTCTGTGTCAAATCGGGCAAGTAACCTCGTCTTACAGCAGGGGCGCAATGACTGTAATCTTGAAAAGCCCTAAAGCCGGCATCAAAATGCTGGTCGTTTAGGCAAAGCCAGCCCGGAGCGGTACAGCAGTTGTCACTGCCAGCTGCAGGCATGTAGTTCGGGTCGGGGGTTCTGCGCCATTTGTGATATGCATCCCAGCATTCCAGCTCCTTGAACGCCACCCATCCGGCTCTCCATTCTTCTTCGGTATGGCATTCCCGATCCAGGTGACAGCAATTGTCAATATCCTCCGGGCGTTCAAGGAGCTGGTGCGTTGGCGGGGCAGCGGCGGCTGCGGCTGTGGCTTGAGTCTGTGGCTGAGTTTGCGCCGGCGCGGCGCACTGTCCGTTCTGAAAAGCCCAGTAACCGTCCGTCCAATCCTGGTCGGTATTGCATTGCCGATCGACGAAGCAGCAGTTGTCGATATTGCTCACGGTCTGTGGCGGCGATACCGCCGGCTGGACGCTTTGAACGCGGCTGTGGCCGACCCAACCGGCCATCCAGACTTGGTTCCCGCTCCTGTCGATTTGCAGCCATCTGCCCTGCTGGCCGAGGACTTGCAGGATTGCGCCGGCGGGCGCCGTTGCAACGATTGCGCTCGTGAGACTATTGGCGGCTCTCAAATTGGTGTTGTAGGTCAGGCGAATGGCGTAGCCTTGGGCGGATGCCGCCCAATAAACCATCAGCAGGACAATGATTGTCAGAAAAGATTTGGCTTTCACCGTCAGGGCTCCATATCTGACCGTTAAGTCATAGTTAAAGCAAAAAATACCAGCGTATGGGAATATAGCAGACTTTGCGGGAAACCGACAAATTTTCATAGCCTGGGTAATGTATCCATTTCGGTTGAAACGGAAAACCCTAAGCACCAAGGACACCGAGGGGCGCGTAGATACAGCCCTCCGACACTGACCGGCAGCGCCGAGAATAATCCTACAGTTTTGTTGCTCTGCGTGTTCTTCACGCATTTGCGGCGCAATGAATTACTTTGATTTCAACCGATTCGATATACTACCTGGCAGTGGTAAATTTCAAGGGACATGACCCGCTTGTCGAGCAGATTACAGGTATTTTAAGCACCGAGGAGATGAAGTATAGAGGGCTCCTCTACCGCCATTGTAAACTGTTTACATTTGACAAGCGATTTTTGACTGGTTATACTCCGCCCAACGTTTCGAAAAGACTTGCTGCCTTTGTTTGAGATCGCTTTTTTTGGTGACCTGCGGCGCTTTCACAATTGCTCCGGGAAAACAAGCGGCTGGCAGTTGTATGGGCAAGCTTTTTCTGCGATCATCCGCAAATTGGCGGCGAGTCAAGGTCGATACGTGAAATGAAGCGATAGATCGATCAGTTTAAGGAAGCGAGGAAAGACATGTCTTTAGGGATCCGCAGTGTATTTGTAGTTTCTTTGTTGATGTTCTCCCTGGTCGGGGGGGTCGTCGGCGCGCAAGATATGGGGGTCGCGAAGATCGGCATCATGGTGCCGCTGACCGGCGCCTTCGGCGCGGACGCGCAGGATGTTGTCCAGGCGGCGCAGATCGCCGTTGATGACCTCAACGAAATGGGCGGCGTGGCCGGCTACACCCTGGAACTGGTCATCGCCGATACGGTTGATCAGCGCGCTGACGCCGTGACCACAGCCTTCAACCAACTCAGCAATACCGAAGATCTCAACTTCATCATGACCGCCTACGCCAGCACCTCGAACTTCGAGATCGACTTGATGGCGGAAATTGATATGCCCTATCTGATCTCGGCGAACGCGGCGCAGACCCGCGATATCATCTCCGCGGATCCGGAAGCTTACGGCACGGTTTGGTCGCGCGTGCCCTCCTACGACGCCTACGAGACCGCGCTGCCGGAATTGCTCGAAGCCTATAACGAAGCGGGCTTGCTCAGTTTGCGCGATCGCGAAGCCTTCATCATCAGTTCGGACGATCCCTATGGCACGACGATCGCCACCGGCATGAGCGCTCATTTCGAAGGCCTCGGCTGGACGGTCGTCGGTTACGAGACTGTTCCCTTCGCATCGGTCACGGACTGGCGCGGTCTGCTGGCGAAGATCCGCGAAAATGAGCCGGATATCGTAATTGTCACCGATTCCGCCCCGCCCAACAACGCGGCTTTCATGAACCAGTTCATGGAGAACCCGCCCAATTCGCTGCTCTTCCTGCAGTATGGTCCTTCGGTGCAAGAGTTCCTGGAACTGACCGGCGAAAACTCCACCGGCTTGATCTACAACAATCTGGGCGCCGCCATCGATTCCAAGTCGGAGGTGATCGAGATTCGCGATCGCTACGAAGAAATGTACGGGCATCGCGGCGGTTACTTCACCGTCATTGCCTATGATCAGGTGATGATCTACGCGACCTGCCTGGAAGAAGTTGGCGACCCGGCTGATCGCGCCGCTATCGGCGAATGCCTCGGGAGCCTGGAGATGGAAACGCTAGCGGGCTTCTTGACCTTCGATCAAGAAACGCACCTGGCTATCCAGGGTCCGGAATACTATCCGATCCAGTTCTACCAGATCTGGGAAGGCGAACGCATCCAAATTGAACCTGACAAATACGCCACTGGCGAATTCCGGGTTCCGCCCTGGATGGACATGGGATAGGACAAGTTTGATGGTCGTCGCGGCCGCCTGGCGGCGGCTGCGGCGCGCATATTAGCTACAGCCAGCAAGGGTCGCCCGCGAGGCGCCCTTGTTGGTTAGTATTTTGATTTGCGGTATTATCCTCATAAAGAAACGCGGCCAAGCGTTGGCTACGAGTGACACGCTTGCCGCTATCGTCCGAGCCTCTTGGGATGGAAGACGAGAGTTCCCATGACGCCGCTCCTCAGTGTTGACAAGGCGACAAAGAAATTCGGCGAATTGGTCGCCGTGGATAATGTCAGCTTCGAGGTCAACGAAGGGGAGATTTATGGCATCGCCGGACCCAACGGCGCGGGCAAAACGACGCTCTTCAACCTCATCACGGGTATTCCCTACCACGCCGATGCTGGCAGCGTCCACTTGCGCGGCGACGATATCACCGGATTATCGCCGCACGAGATCTATGAACTGGGCATTGCGCGCACCTTCCAGAAGGAGACCGCGTTTGATACGCTGACCGTGCAGGAAAATGTGCGCATCGGCGCGGTCTTCGGCACGGAATTGCGCCCCGATCAATATGAGGCCGCGGTGGAAAGGGCGCTGGCGGATCTTGATCTCAGCGCCGACCGCGATCGTCTGGCCGGCGAACTCTCGCTTTATGCTAAGAAGCGCTTGATGATCGCCTCGGCTATCGTCAGCGGTCCCAGTCTGCTGATGCTCGATGAGCCGGCGGGGGGCTTGAACGTGGCGGAATTGAGCGAACTCGAAGAACTGATCCGGCGGCTCAGCCGGGGAGAGATGACCATCATCATCATCGAGCACGTATTGCCGCTGCTTTTCGGCGTATCCAACCGCGTCATGGTGATGGATTTTGGCGAGCGCCTGGCGGAAGGCTCGCCCGAGGAATTGGCGCGGGACGATGTCGTGATTGAAGCTTACCTGGGCGAGCGCGGAAAGGACGCCTTCCATGCTATTTCAGGTTGAGGACCTCGTTTCCGGATACGGCAAAATTGATGTCGTGCGCTCCTTGTCGCTGCATGTCGACGAGGGCGAGCATGTGGGGCTTTTTGGTCCCAACGGACACGGAAAGACAACCCTGCTGCGCACCGTTTCCGGCTTGATCCCGGCCAAGGCGGGAAAGGTAAGCTTCCGCGGAGAGGACATCAGCAATCTCGACCCGCGGGTGATCGTCGAGCGCGGTCTGATCCATGTGCCGCAGGGCAATCAGTTGTTCCCACAGATGACCGTGCAGGAGAATCTCACGCTGGGCGCTTACGTCAGGCGCAGCGACAGCCGCAAAGCCAGCAATTTTGAGAAAGTGTTTTCGCTCTTCCCGCGACTTGAGGAAAGACGCTCTCAGCGCGCGCGGACATTGAGCGGGGGCGAGCGGCAAATGCTCTCGATCGGCGTCGGCTTGATGGGCATGCCCGAGTTGCTGATCCTGGACGAGCCAAGCGTTGGCCTGGCGCCGTTGATCAAGGAAGAATTAGCGCGCGCCATCGCCGAGATCGCCTCGACAGGCGTCAGCATGATCGTGGTTGACCAGGATGTCGAGCTTTTGCTGGGCATTTGCGATCGCTTGTACCTCATCGAAAAAGGCGCCGTCTCGCTGGAGACGGCGGATGTCTCGCAAGTCGATCAAGCCGAGATCCTCGAGATGTACTTCGGAAAGGTAACCTGATGACTTTGGAAGCGCTTGTCGCGATTATAGCCGGCGGATTGGTTTCCGGGTCATTGTACGCGCTGATGGCCAGCGGTTTATCGCTGGTCTGGGGCACGGTGCGCATGTTCAATTTCGCGCACGGCGCGCTGGTGATGGTCGGAGCCTATTCAGCCTGGTACGTTTCCAACCGCGGCGGCATCGCCAAAGCGCTGCAGCCGATCGGGAAGTCCATCGTGGCTAACAGCGAGGAAGCGGGCGCGCTCGGCGGCTTGCTCTTGCCGCTGGGGGAGTGGATACTGTCCATCAAAGGCGGCTTCGGACTCGTACTGGGCGTACCCTTCGCAATTCTTTGCTGCGGCCTGGTCGGCTACATCATGTACGTTCTGCTGGTCAAGCCCTTTGTCGGCAAGCCCGGCGCCGACCTGATCGTCATCATCACCACCATCGCCGGCGCCAGCTTCATGCAGAACGGCGTCCAAGTTATATTTGGTCCACGATACAAACAACTGGATCGCATTCTTAAGGGACCGCCATTGCAGATCCTGGAAACCGCTATCGGTTTGCAAGAAGTATTGATCATTGTATTAACGCCCCTCACATTGTTTTTGCTCCACTTGTTCTTAAAACATTCAAAGTTGGGACTGGCGATACGCGCTGTGGCTCAAAACGATGACTTCGCCCACCTTGTCGGCATCAATGTCAGTCAGATCTATCCACTGACCTTCATCGTGAGTTCTATCCTGGCGGGACTGTGCGGCGTCATGCTGGGCGGCTTGTTCTTCATCTTGCCCACCATGGGGGCACAAGAACTGCTCTTCGCTTTTGTGGTCGTTGTGTTCGGCGGATTAGGCAGCTTGCCCGGCACCATTGTCGGCGCATACGTGATTGGCTTTATCCGGGAATCGAGCGCCTACATCATTGACCTGTATTGGGCGCCTGTGGTGCTTTTCGCCACGCTCATTATTGTTCTCATTTTCCGTCCGCGCGGATTGATGGGCGGTGAAGAGTCATGACCTGGATGAACGAGAGCCTCAAAATCCGTCATGTCCTTTGGGCTTTGGGAATCGTCATTTTTCTCGCGATACCGCACCTGGTTACCGACAAGCTGCTCATGCACTTGGCGATTTTGGGCATGTTATACGCCATCGTCGCCTCCAATTGGGATTTGACCCTGGGCTACGCCGGCGTCTTTAACTTCGCGCATCTGGCTTTCTTCGGCATCGGCGCTTATACCAGCGGCATACTGGCCGTCAAGCTGGGCATCTCGCCCTGGCTGGGCATCCCCGCTGGCGGTATGACCGCAGCGCTGGCCAGCGTCATCGTCTCGATCCCCGCGATCCGTTTGCGCGGCATTTACGTGGCGCTGCTGACCTTCGCTTGCAGCCAGTTGGTGTTGTTGCTGCTGCTCAGCCAGCCGTTGATTACCGGCGGGCAGCAAGGGTTGACCGGCGTGCCGCAGTTGCAAATCGGCGACTTCCGCTTCCGCGAGAGCAACTTCGCCCACTTCTATCTGGTGGGATTTCTGCTGCTCTGCTCGACGATATTCTTGCGGCGGCTGGTGACATCGGATTTCGGCTTGAGCTTGATCGCGCTGCGCGACTTTGAAGAATACGCGGTCGCCCGCGGCATTCCGCTGGCGCGGCAGCGCTTGCTGGCATTTTTGCTGAGTTCGATTTTTCCCGGCTTGGCGGGCGGCGTCTACGCCCATTTCTTGATCGTCGCCTCGCCCGATATTTTTGGTTTTTCCCTGACGACCTTGCTGCTCAGTATGGTGCTGGTGGGTGGCGTGGCGACCATCTACGGACCGGTCATCGTGGGCGTGGTTATGACTTATGTCAGCGAGTTAATGGCATCCAGCGCCTGGATGTCGGAGGTCTTCGGCATTTCGCGGGGACCGGTGCGCTTCATGTTCGTGGCCGTGCTCATCGTGCTGACGATGCGATTTTTTCCCGAAGGCGTCTGGGGACTGATCAAGCGCTTCAGCGCCCGGGCGCGGGACGCGCAGGGGTCTTCGAGCGAACAGCAGTCCCAAACAGGTTCATAGAGCCAGGAATTCGGCAGATGTCCGCAGAAGAAGCGGGAGCAAAACGAGCCTTCATCACCGGCGCCGCCCGCGGTTTGGGCGAGGGCATCGCCCGGCGCCTGGCGCAGGACGGCTGGTCGGTGCTGATGACCGACGCCAATCCGGCGATTCACGAAACGGCGGCGGCGATCGTCGACGACCTGGACCTTGATGCCGAGCGCGTCATCGCCGTCGAGCACGATGTTACTAACGCCGAAGTCACTGAAGGCGTCGTTGGCTTGGGGGTTGCTCGCTTTGGCGGGCTTGATCTGGCAGTTGCCAACGCGGGCATTGGCGGCGTCGAAACCGACCTGGTCGATCTGGAGGTCGCGGACTTCGAGGAGATCGTCAACGTCAACTATCGCGGCGTTTTCTTGACCTGCAAATACGCGGGCCGCGTCATGCGCGAACAAGGCAGCGGCAACATCATCACCGTCAGTTCGATATTCGGGCAGGAACCTTACCCGCGCGTGGCTTCGTATTCCGGCAGCAAAGCCGCTGTCATCGCCATGACCCTGGCTTTTGCGCTGGAAATGGCGCCGCACAATGTCCGCGTCAATACCATCGCGCCCGGTTACATGGCCACCGAGATGCAATGGGCGGGCTTGCGGCAGCGCGCGGCGCATGCCGGCATCAGCTTCGAAGAGGAAGTCCAGCGCGTCTGGGACCTGGTGCCGCTGGGGCGTCATGGCACTCCGGAAGAGATGGGCGCTTTGGTCGCCTTCCTGGCATCGGACGAAGCGGCTTACATCACCGGCGCGACGCTCGGGCTCGCCGGCGGCGTGGTGCGGCGGTAAGGCATGGCGCCCGTGCACAGCGAACTGGAACGGGGACTGCGGCGCCTCATGCTCGGCGTTAGGGCCGATTGGGCGCTCTATGTGAAATTCACCGGCTCCGGCGAAGAAATCGCCTTTAACGCCGACGCCATGATGGATACCATGAGCGTGATCAAGATTCCGCTGCTGGCGACGCTGTTCCGCGCTTGTGACAGGGGCGCGCTTGACCTGGCTCAAAAGTACACGCTGGAGACGCGCTACAAGCGTTTCGGCACCGGCGTCCTGCAATACATGGACGATGGCATGGTCTTCAGCCTGCGCGACGCCGCCACACTGATGATCATCGAAAGCGACAATACCGCCACCGATTACTGTTACGACGCGGTCGGCGGTCCCGATGCCGTCAACGAGACAATGCGCGAATTGGGCTTGGATGATATCGAAGTCATGGGGGACGGCTTCGACTGGTTTTCGGCCTTGGCGGCGTCGATCGATCCGCAGTTGGGCGAGTTGAGTCCGGCCGCTTTGTTCCGCGCCGGTTATCCGGAGATGTCCCCGGCCGAGTGGGAAAGGGCGCGCGAGCGCTTCCACTTCGAGACGGGGCGTCCCTTTAGCCGCGCGACGGCGCGCTGCATCGGCAAGCTGCTGGAAATGATCTGGACGGACGGATGCGCCAGCCCCGAATCATGCGCCGCCATGCGCAAGATACTGGGCATGCAAATCTCTCGCTCGCGCTTGCCGAAGTACCTGCCGGAAGCCAGAGTGGCGCACAAGACGGGCGATTTCAACCCCTTCATCGCCAATGATGTCGGCGTGATCGAATCGCACGCGGCGGCGCCCATCATCATCAGCGTATTGGTGGCGGGGCATCGCGGCATCTGGGAAAACCTGGAAGACACCATCGCGCGCATGGCTGAGAAGATCTGGGAGTATGGCATTTACGCCGGGTGACAGAGCGCCATATTAGCTATAAAATTTGGATCTGTTTATGAATTGCGCGAACTGGAAACGCAACCCCCCTCTAAATCTCCCCCATTCCAATGGGGGGAGACATGGCCTACACAGGGCTATGTCTCCCTTTCTTTACGAAGCGACAGTAGCGCGGAAATCCTATTTTGAGTTCTAGTCTCAAAACTCGCGCTCCCCTCTCCAGATGCTTCCGGAAGGGATGGGAGGAGCGATAGAAAAAGGAGATGCACATGAGTTATGGCAGGAGCAAATCCGACCTGAACATCAAGGCGGATCAAATCGCGGTGCTGGCGGAGTTGTTTGACGTAGACCTGGCGAGCGACGATCTTGAGGGGCTGGCGGCGGCTTTGTCAAATCAACTGCCGTCGATCGCCGTCCTGGAAGACTTTGACCTGGAAGACTTTCCGCCGATACTGAGAATGGATGCCGGCTGGTATGACTGATTCAAAGGATCTCATCAATTTGTCCATCAGCGAAGCGGCGGAGGCGCTGCAAACCGGCGCTACGACATCGCTCGCTTTGACCCAAGCCACGCTCGAGCGCATCAAGCGCACCGAGCCGGCCGTACGCGCCTATGCGGCAGTGCCGGAAGAAGCGGCGCTGGCGCAGGCCGAGGCGGCCGATCAAGAGATCGCGGCGGGCAATACGCGCGGACCCCTGCACGGCATCCCTATTGGCATCAAGGACATCATTTACACGGAAGGCGTCGCCACCGAGTGCGGCTCCAAAGTCATGGAAGGCTTCCTGCCCGATTTCGACGCGACGGTGGTACGGAAGCTGAACGAAGCCGGCGCCATCATGATCGGCAAGACGATGCCGCACGAATTCGCCTACGGCGTCAACGAACCGCCCACCCGCTCGCCCTGGGAATTGAACAGCTACCCCGGCGGTTCCAGCACGGGCTCGGGCGTGGCTGTCACCGCGCGCTCAGCCTTTGGCGCGCTGGGCACCGATACCGGCGGCTCAATCCGCATCCCGGCCTCGATCAACAATATCGTCGGTTTGAAGCCGACCTATGGCCGCGTCAGCGCCTATGGCGTGATTCCGCTCTCCTGGACGCTGGATCATGTGGGACCCATGACAAGAACAGTCCTGGATAACGCCTTGATGCTGAACGCCATCGCCGGGCACGACCCCAAAGATCTGACGTCGGCGCGGCAAAAAGTGCCGGATTACAGCGCCGCCATCGATGAGGGCGTTCACGGCATGCGCATCGGCATCGACCGCGGCTTTGTCTTGTATCCCGGGGTGATTGATGATGTGCGCGCGGCCACCGAAGCGGTCATCAGCGAGTTGGCGGCAATGGGCGCGGAGATCATCGAGATCAGCTTGCCCGAATTTGAATTGACTCCGGAAACGCTTTTCACCGTAATGATGGCGGAAGCCAGCGCCTATCACCGGCAGAGACTGCGCGAGAAGGGCGATCTCTACGACCCCGCCACCCGCGCCACGCTGAAAATGGGCGAACTCATCCCCGCCACGCACTACGTCACCGGTCTGCGCGCCCGCGAGCGCTATCGCAGCGCCATGAAGGCGCTCTTCCGCGGCGAGAAGCTCGACGCCCTGATCTCGCCGACCATGCCGCTGCCGGCGCCGCTGCTGACCGATTTGCATCAACCGCGGACGGATATGGACATCGGCGAGACGCCGATGGTCTCGATCATTCATCACACATTCTCCGCCAATTTGGGCGGACAGCCGGCGCTGAGCGCGCCCTGCGGCTTCACGCGGGACGGTTTGCCCATCGGTTATCAACTGATGGGGCGTCCTTTCGACGAGGCGACCCTGTTCCGCATCGCCTACGCCTATGAGGCGGCGCATGACTGGCACACGCGGCAGGCGCCGCATGATTTTGGCGCCGCCTGACAGCCTATAGAAGGAGTATAACGCGATGAAGTTTGGCTTATTGCTTCCCAACTTTGGCGCAAGCGCGAGTGGCGAAACCATCGCCGCCAGCGCGCGCCTGGCGGAAGCGCGCGGTTTCGACTCGGTCTGGACCACTGATCACGTCTTGATGCCGGCCGACATGCCCGAGCCCTACGGCAATTTAATCGAATCGCTGGTGGCTTTGACCATCGCCGCGACCGCCACCGAAGTCGTGGGACTGGGCACGTCGATCATCGTCATGCCGCAGCGCGAGCCGGTCCTGCTGGCCAAGCAACTGGCGGGGATTGACGTCGTCTCGGGCGGGCGCTTGATCCTGGGCGCGGGCGTCGGCTGGCTGGAGCAGGAATTCAATTATCTGGGCGCCGATTACGCCAATCGCGGCGCGCGCTTCGATGAATGGCTGGCGCTGATGCGCGCGCTCTGGAACGGCGATAGCGCTTTCACCGGCGCGAGCAAAACGATTGACGACGCCCTCTTCGCGCCGCGGCCGCCGCGGGGACGGGCTACGCCGGTCTGGATCGGCGGCAATAGCTCGCTCGCCATCAGCCGCGCCGCCGAAATCGCCGACGGTTGGCATCCCGTAGGATTGACGCCGGCTGAACTGGGCGACGGCTTGGCTGAATTGCGCGGACGGGCAAATGGACGCGCCGTCACGGCAAGTCTGCGCACCAACATCGAGTTGCTGGCAGAAGGCGAAGCGGCGCGAGGTTACAGCGCCCCGGGCCACGTCCCGCGCGGAACGGCTGACGAGATCGTCGCCGAACTCAAAGCCTATCAAGACGCGGGCCTGGAATACGCGGTCATCTGGCTCTTCCATGAGAGTTGGGACGAGCTGAAAGCGAAGATCAACTTGTTCGCCGAAGAGTTGCTGCCGAACTTCCAATAGACCGGCGGGAGGAGAATCCAATGGGCGATTTCAAATGGAAAAATGATCGCATTTGCGCCGCCGCGCTCACGTTTGACCTGGACGGCGAGACCATTCCCTACATGCTCGACCCGCCCAATGCCACCAAGCGCATGGCGCTGATGTCCGAGTTCAGTTACGGACCCAATGTCGGCATGCCGAATATCCTCGACTTGCTCGATCTCTACGAGATCAAAGCCAGTTTCTTTTCGCCCGCTCGCACCCTGGAATTGCATCCGAATCTGGCGCGCGAGATCGTGGCGCGGGGCCATGACCTGGGACATCACGGCTTCATGCACGAGCGTCCCGATGGCTTGAGCGACGAGCGGGAGGAAAAGGTGCTCAGCGCCGGCATCGACGTCATCGAGACGATCACCGGCAGGGCGCCCGTCGGCTATCGCTCGCCGGCTTGGGAACTGAAACCGTCCTCCCCCGCCCTGCTCAAGCGCTACGGCTTCCAGTTCGACAGCAGCTTGATGGGTTACGACATTCCCTACTGGGTGGAAACATCCGAGGGCGACCTGCTGGAACTGCCCGTCAGCTGGCGCAACGACGACTGGGTGCAGTTCGGCTTTGTATCGGTGCCGGCAATCGGCAACGGCATCAGCCCGCCCTCGATCGGTTTGGAAGTTTTCACTGCCGAGTTCGATGGCCTCTTCGCGCGCGGCGGGCTCTTCAATATGACCATGCACCCCTTCCTGGCGGGACGTCCCTCTGGCTTGATCGTGCTGGAGCGCTTGATCCGTTACGTTCGCGGCTTCCCGCGCGTTTGGTGGGCAAAGCTGAGCGAGATCGCCGATTACTGCCATCAAGAGGATGTCGCGCCGACCCTGCCCCGCGCCAATACCGATATGCCAGCCGCCAAGTGGATCGAATGACGATGCCCGCGCGATTTCAAAAGCGGACGGTCTTGATCAGCGGCGCCGGGCACGGCATCGGTCGGCAGATCGCGCTGGACTTCGCCGCCGAGGGCGCGCAGATCGGCGTCAACGATGTCGATGGCGAGCGGGCGTCGTCGGTGGCTGAGGAGATCGCCGGGGCCGGCGGACGGTCGCTGGCGCTGGTCGCCGACGTACGCTGCGCCGAGCAAGTCGAAGGCATGATGGACGAACTGAAAGCCCAATTCGGCGCGCCCGATATATTGGTCAACAACGCCGGCGTCTACCCCAACTGCCTCATCGTCGACATGAGCGAGGAAGAATGGGACCGCGTCTGGGATATCAACATGAAGGGCATGTTCCTGCTCAGTCGCGCGGCGCTGCGGCGCATGATCGACCTCAAGTCCGGCGGCAAAATCATCAACATGAGCTCGACCGCGTCAATCCGCGCGCGGGTCGGCGCCGCGCACTATTGCTCGTCCAAGGCGGCCATCTCGATGTTCACGCAGGTGCTGGCGCTGGAAGCGGCCGCGCACAATATCCAAGTCAACGCGGTGGCGCCGGGCTTGGTCGAGGTGCCGGACTGGGGCTTGGATCAAGCCTATATTGACGCCCTGGTCGGCATGACCCCGCGCGGGCGCATCGGCTATCCAGCCGATATATCGGCGATGGTCCGTTATCTGGCATCCGAGGAAGCCGATTTCATCACCGGCTCGGTCATGATCGTCGACGGCGGCAGCGCCGCCGGGCAGAATCTGCCCTTGAGCGGATAGGACGCGGACCAATGAACAGGATTGAAGCGGGAGTTTACCGTCGCCTCGACGCGATGCGCGACGACATCATCAAGCTGACGGGGGAGATGGTCGCTTTCAAGAGCGTCAATCCGCGCTTCATGGCGGACCCGGAAAGCAGCCAGGAAAGCGACGTACAAGACTATCTCGAATCCAGGCTGAAGGCGCTGGGGCTGGATATCACCCGTTGGGAAGCGGAAGCGCGCCGGCCGAATCTGGTGGCGCTGCGTCGCGGGCAGGGCGGAGGTCGGAGCCTGGCTTTCAACGGGCATATTGACGTCGTGCCTATCGGCGACCGGGACGGCTGGAACTATGATCCCTGGGGCAGCGACATCGTCGATGGCAAGCTCTACGGTCGCGGGTCGGTTGACATGAAGGCGGGCGTGGCTGCTTTCATTGCGGCTAGCGAGGCGATTATCAACGCGGGCGTCGAATTGAAGGGCGACTTGCAACTGCATATCGTAGTGGACGAAGAAGCGGGCGGCTTCGCGGGTACGCGGGATGTCATCAAGCGCGGCTATCGCGCTGACGGCGTCATCGTCGCCGAACCGACATCGGGCTTTATCGACGCGGCGGAGGGCGGGCTCACTTGGCTGCGCGTGACCATCCGCGGGCGGGCGGCGCACGCCGGCTGGCGCTTCGCGCAGATCTACCCGCAAGCGGGGCCGGACGCGGAAAACGCCGAAGGAATTAACGCGATCGAAAAGGGCGTTAAGTTCGTAGCTGCGGCGCGCGAGCTGGAGCGCGAATGGGCGCATGGTCGGCATCATCCGCTGATGCCGCCGGGCATCACCACCATCAATCCCGGCGTGATGGTCGGCGGAGTTGGGCTGGGTGAAGACGGCCTGCCGCAAATCACCTCCAACCCGGCTATGATCCCTGATGTCTGCGTGATTGACTTCGATTTCAAGTATCTGCCGACCGAGTCCTTTGAGGAAGTACGCGACGAATTTGAAGCCTTTGTGGCCGCTTTTGCGCGGACCGACCCCTGGCTGCGCGATCATCCGCCGACGCTGCAATGGCATTTATCAAATATTGACTTCCCGCCCTTTTCCACGCCCTCCGATCATCCCTTGATCGAGGCAGTGCGGGATACGCATCGGCAACTGGGCATCGAAACGGTCTTGACCGGCAAGCGCGCCGTGACCGACGCCGCCTTTTACGCCGGCGCCGGCATGACGCCGATCATCCTGGGTCCAGCGGGCGCGGGCTTGCACGGCGACAACGAATTCGTGGAATTGGATTCCCTGATCGAAACCGCCAAGGTTTTCGCCGGCGTCGCCTTGCGCTGGTGCGGCGTGGCGGATTAGATGAGATTAGATGGGATTAGATGGGATTAGATGGGAATAGATGACGATCCGCGAGTACTTGCGTTCCCAACTGCATCGTTACCTGGCGGATCTCGAGCATCTGGTAGCGATCGACTCCGGTACCTACGATAAAGAAGGCTGCAATCGCGTCAATGACTGGCTGGAGCAGCGTCTTGGAACCTTGGGCTTTTCCATCGAGCGCTTCCCGCAACCGGACACTGGCGATCATCTGCTGGCGCGCTTGGGTGGCCGTGGCAGCGCCCGGATTCTGCTGCTGGGACACAGCGATACGGTGTATCCGCGGGGCACGGCGGCGCGGCGACCGCTGAAACAGGCGGGCGACCGGCTGTTGGGACCCGGCGTCTGCGATATGAAAGCGGGTTTGCTGGCCGGGATTTATGCGGTAGAAGCCTTGAATGCGATCGGCTTTGACGACTTCAGGATCTTGGCGCTGCTCTGCGTCGCCGATGAAGAGGTGGACGAGCGGACATCAGTCCCGTTGATCCAGCAATCAATAGCGGGCTATGACGCCGTGCTGACGCTGGAAGCGGCGCGCGAAAATGGCGATATCGTCACCGCGCGCAAGGGCAATGTGGTGATGCGGGTCGAGGCGCATGGGCGGAGCGCCCATGCCGGCGTCGAGCCGGAAAAGGGACGCAACGCCATCAGCGGCTTGCTGCGTCGGCTGCTCCAAGCCGAGGCGCTGGCGCATCCCGTGATTGGCCTCTCCATCAATATCGGCCTGATCGGCGGTGGCACGATGCCGAATGTGGTGCCCGATCATGCCAGCGCCAGCATTGACATCCGCGCCTTCGAGCAGCGCGACCTGGATCGCGCTGTCGCCGAAATCGAGGGGATATTCGCCCGCCCGGCGGTCGATGACATAAGATTCAGCGTGAAGCATCGCCTTGCCTCGCCACCCATGCCCCGCAGCGAAGCGGTGGCGCGCCTGGAAGCCTTGGCGATCCGCGCGGCCGCCGATCTGGGATTTGAGTTGCGCGGCGTCGGCACGGGCGGCGCCGCAGACAGCGCCTTCGCCGCTCAAGCCGGCGTGCCGGTCCTGGACGGGCTGGGACCCATCGGCGGCCTGGATCACGGACCGGACGAATATATCCTGACGAGCAGCATTGTCCCGCGCACGGCGTTGCTGGCGGAATTGATCAGGTTGATCTGCGGCAAACGATCCGCTTGATTTGCACAAACAGCGGTGGCGCTGTAGGGGCGACCAATCTGGTCGCCCGAAAAATCCCGGAAACGGTACAGCGGGCGACATGATATGTCGCCCCTACGGCCCGCCGATGCCAAAACCTGTCGACGCCATAATTCAGTTTGGCAGTTTGGAAGTTTGGCAAAACCCTAGGATAAGAGAGTACTTCCAAACTGAACCCACACTCCGTTGGACAATTTT
Source organism: Anaerolineae bacterium (assembly GCA_034420635.1). GTDB lineage: Bacteria > Chloroflexota > Anaerolineae > Aggregatilineales > Phototrophicaceae > UBA6055. Next base: position 20,069 of record DAOULD010000119.1, read on the forward strand.
GTTGTTGTCCAACGGGAGTGTTTTTGGGCGCGGGCGACATGGGATGACGGGCAACTCACAGAGTCGCCCCTACGGCCCGCCGATGCCAAAACCTGTCGCTTGCCATAATTCAGTTTGGCAGTTTGGAAGTTTGGCAAAACCCTAGGAAAAGAGAGGACTTCCAAACTGAGCCCACGCTTCGTTGGACAACTTATGTTGTCCAACGGAGTGTTCTCGGGCGCGGGCGACATGGGATGACGCCCCGACGGTTTTCACGATGTAATCGCGGTAATCGCGCGACGGGATGAAATGAATCGTCGGGCAAGACCGCTATGGTTCCAGCGCGGATCAATCGGAAAGGCGGCTCGCGCCCTTGACGGCATAGAGCTTAGCGTTGTCCAAAACAAACAGCAATTGCAGCGTCTGCCCCCGCTGGCAAGCCCCCGGCCGGTCCCTCCAGCGAAGCTCGCAGGAGATGCCGCTCTTTTTCAGGGGCAGGCAATCCTCAAGCGCGTAGCCGGGCACGCTCGAGCCAGCGCCGTCGAGCAGCGCGGCGCGGATGCTGCCGCCGGTCGCGATTTGCGCGTTGACAGTGATTCTGTCAGCATCCAGCCGCAGCGGCGCCGTCGTGACAAGCGCCGCTTGCCGCTCCTCGCGAGGGACAAACCCGGCGAAACGGTCGATATCCAGCGTCGCCAGGTTAAGCGAACTTTCGCGCCAGTTATTGTGCATGCCGTTGCTGCCGCCGTAATAGATCAAAATCCGCTCGCCTCGCAAGATGGGAGCGGCGGCGTACACACAGCCGCAGTCGTATTCGCCGTCGGGATAACTGCCCGCTCCGCGCGGGATCAGCGCCTGGCCGGGACAAATCCGCCCCCAGTTGACCGAGTCGACGCTCCAAGCCAACTCGGTATCAACCGTATCCCAATCCGCCGCCTTTTGGTCGCCCTTGTGGAATACCGCTGGCAAACCAATGGTTAGACCCGCGTATTGAACGATGGGCATGGAATAGATCTGATCGTGGGCGCCGTCGCCGCGCATGATCTCAACCGGCTCCGACCAATGCAGGAAGTCCTCGCTTTCGCTGCGCAGGACGGTGCGGAGTCCATGATAGGGTCCTTCCGACCAGCCTCGCGTGATAACGACATAGCGCCCCAAATCCGGCGACCAGATGGCGTTGTTGTGCGTATCGCCGACAGCGTCGTGTTCGAGCCAGAGCAGGGGCTGGGACCAGCGCAGACCATCCGCGGAGAAACAGGTCGCCATGCGCCCCGCCCGTGGATTGCGGTGGATAAACTTGTAGCGGCGGGCGGGATCGGGATCGCGCGGGTCTTTGAGCACGCCGCCGGCGTGGATGCCATGTGTGGCGCGGCGCATGACGATATTGTTGGCGCGCGAGCCTTCAAATTCGATCAAGCCCAGCGCCGGTTTCTCCCAATGGACGCCATCGTTCGAGGTGGCGTAGAGCAAGCCCTCTTCGCGCTTGCCGCCCGTGTAGCGCGTCCGCGGGCGCCCCGCCAAAGGCGTCTCGACCGAGGCTTCATCGACGATGAAGGACTTGTACCAACACTTGAAAACGCCTTCAGCCTCGTCATAAATGACGCTGGGATAGACATTGTCGAAGCGCGCCTCCCAGCGCTTGGGCGGATCCGCGAAGAAATCTTCGCGGAAAAGCGGATTATGTACGCTCTTTTCTACGGTTCCCAACTGTAGCTCAGCGTTTTCGACGCTCGCGAAATTACGCGCGTCCAGCGCCAGAAGCGGCGATACGGTCATTCACTCCACCTCCATAGTTGCTTCGAGCCAAGCCCAATCAAAGCGCTCCAGGGTCAGCTTCATATAGGCTTCGCGCTCGCAAAAGCACAACATCGTCAAGTCGTCGACAATGCGGAGATCGTTGGCCGCGGCGGCACCGTCATGCAGAATTAGCGAGAGGGTCCAAGTATGACATTAGTTATATTACTTGATAATAGTCGGATTTTCGCGTCTGCGGCTGGCGGGATTGCGACCATCGTCCCGAATGTCGTTCAGACGGCAAATGCTGTCGTGGCAAATCAGCTCTGGCATCAGGGCGGTCGCGCTCGACCGCCCTGATGCTCTCGCCGCCATCGATTATTTCTACCCCGGCGCGGCGCATCTGCGCTGGACTTCGCAGGTCATATCGCCCTAAAATGCAAGAATGTGTATCTTCATTTGCTTGCAATCTGCGTAGTCCTATGTTATGCTGCCAGTATCATAACATAGGACGCGACAATGGAACAAATCGAGACAAGACTGACGGAAGTAGAGCGACAGATTCCCCACTTAGCGACACGCGATCAACTCGCTGAGGTTTTGCAAAGTCTGAATAAGCGATTTGATGCAATTGACGCGCGCTTTGACGCTATGGAAGAGCGCTTTAACGGTATGGACGAGCGCCTTAACGCTATGGACGCCCGTTTTGACGCTATGGACGAGCGCCTTGACGCTATGGACACCCGTTTTGACGCTGCCGATGACCGCTTCAGCACCATTGATACCCGCCTTGAAACCCTTGCCGATGCGCAGCATGCCACTAACAGACGTCTGGATGACTTCAAAAAGGAACAACGCGATTACAATGATGAAAGCGGCAGAGTATGGGAGAGGCTTGACAGGCATATTGCGTGGGTCGAAGAGAATGATGAACAGTTGTTTCGCAAGGTCGATTCGATTGAAATAGCTTTGGAAAATCGCGGGATAACGCTAAATTAGAGCAGATCTCTTCCACAGGACGTCTGCTCTTTGCGTCGGAAATGTCGCTGCTTTCCGCCCTCGAGATACAAGACCTTCAAACTAAAACCAGTATAATGTTGGTTCCGAGAGGCGCTCCAGCGCAGCCCACTCCTGAGGCCTCAACTCAAGTTCTTACAATCTTTTGCGCCAGCGCCGTGAAGCGATTGACCATATCGTCAATGGCAAATGACTCTGTGCCGATGATGAAGGAATGCGCCTTGTTGTTAAAGTTGCGCGTCCAATGCTCGGGGATGGCCTCTGCTCCATACGCTGCGCCGAAGATGCTGCCGGCGCTGGCGGCGGTGCAGTCGTTGTCCATGCCCATCGCCACCGTCTCGCCGATGACCTTGGTAAAGTCGTCGCCGCCGATTTTCAGCCCCCAAATGGTCAGCGCGACGTTGTTGATGGTGTGAACCAGGTGCATACCGGCGTAACGCTCGTCAGCGGCGGCGCGCGCCGCGCGATAATCCTTAATATCGTCGGCGGCGTCCAATGCCCAGCACGCTTCGCGCGCCAGGACGCAATCGGCCGGGATTTCGCTCAAGCCGGCTTCGACCGCAGCCAGGGGATCGCCCAAGGCGAAGGCGGCCGAGATAACGGCGGAGAAGTACATCGCGCCGTAGATGCCGTTGCGGCGGCTGGAGACGGTGGCATCGCGCCAGGCGAATTCAGCCGCTTTCTCGGGATAGCCGGGCGCGGCATAGCCCCAGGGGTCGGAGCGGATATCACCGATGATCCAGAACATGGTGGGATTGTCAACTTCAGCCGCCTTCATCGGCGGCACGCCGGCTTGCAGATTACCGAGCACGGGCGACGCTGGCGAAACAGGCAAGTACTTGACCCAGGCAGCGCCGACATCGTCTACCGTGAAGTCCAGTCCGTAATCCTCCAGGATCAGCATGCCCAGCTGCGTGTAGATGAGATCGTCATCGGTGGGTACGCCGTCCATTTTGGAGGGCGTGAAAGCCTCGCGCAGGCTCGTCTCGTATTTCAGCTCAAAGGGCCGTTCCGCCTCGCTCCAATAGTCTGTCGGCGGGAAGGCATCGCCCAGATAAGCCGCCCAGCGCTCCATTTTGTCAGGTTCCCAAAGTTCAACGATTGAGCCGAGAACGTTGCCGGCGCAGCGGCCCAGCCAGGCGCCTTCGAGCCGGTCGCGGTAGTCCGACTCCGGCAGTGCCGTCCAGTAACGGCGGGCGCCATCCGGACGCAGCGCGCGAATGCCGGCCAGGTCATCCGGTTCCGCCGCGCGCAAGGCGGGGTCATCAGGCAGGGCACGCAATTCGGCCAGTTTCTCGGCGATGACTGCATTGATTTCAGCCAGCTTTTCTTTCACACCGGGGGCGCCGGTTTCGGTCTTGAGCTGCGCCCAGAGGTTGATATTCCGGCTCAGATCTTCAAGCGGCTCGGGGTAATTGTAAGCTGTCATGGCTGTCTCCTAAACATTTTACTCGGCTAGGCGGGCGACCTGACAGGTCGTCCCGACATGATTTGTCGGATACCGTCGGGCGATCCAAGGATCGCCACTACATCCCGGGACAAACGAGGACTTTGTCCTCGCATATCACCACTCCCGGAAACGCGCGGGACGGTCGAATCTATTCCCCTGCCAGGACCTTCCCGGCCAGCGCGGTGAAGCGATCGACCATATCATCGAGAGCGAATTGGGGCTTCCCGATGATGTACGAGTAGACCTTGTTGTTGAAGTTCCTGGTCCAATGCTCGGGGATAGCCTCTACCCCATAAGCCGCGCCGAATATGCTGCCAGCGGTGGCGGCGGTGCAATCGTTGTCCAAGCCCATCGCCACCGTCTCGCCGATCACTTTACTGTAATCATCGCCGCCGACTTTCAGCCCCCAGACGGTCAGCACAGCGTTGTTAATGGTGTGTATTCTGTGCATGCCGGCGTAACGGCTGTCGACGGCTGCGCGCGCCTCGCGGAAGTCCTTGATGTCGCCCGCTGTGTCCAGCGCCCAGCGCACTTCCCGCGCCAGCAGACAATCGGTCGGTATCTCCGCAAGACCGGCTTCCAGCGCCTTGAGCGGATCAGCGAGAGCGAAAGCGGCCGAGATGACGGCGGAGAAGTACATCGCGCCGTAGATGCCGTTGCGCCGGTGGCTGATGCTGGCATCGCGCCAGGCGAACTCGGCGGCTTTTTCGGGATAGCCGGGGGCGGCATAGCCCCAGGGATCGGAGCGGATGTCCGCGCCGATCCAAAACATGAAGGGATTGTCCGCCACCGCCGCTTGCGCAGGCGACACTCCCGCATGCAGATTCCGCAAGGCAACGCCTTCCGCGGTTGCCGCGTGGGGCAAGTATTTCTGCCAGGCAGCGCCCACGTCGTCCAGGCTAAAATCGGCTCCGTAATCTTCCAGGATGAGCATGCCCAGTTGCGTGTAGATGATGTCGTCATCGGTGGGCACGCCGTCCATTTTTGACCGCGTGAAGGTCTCGCGCAGGCTGGTCTGATACTTGAGATCTTGCGGCCGCTCCGCCTCGCTCCAATAGTCAGCGGGCGGGAAGGCGTCGCCCAAATAAGCCGCCCAGCGCTCCATCTTTTCGATCTCCCAGCATTCGACGATCGACCCCAATACACAGCCGGCGAAGCGCCCCATGAGCGCCCCTTCCAGCCGATCGCGGAATGCCTCCTCCGGCAGCGCCGTCCAGTAACGGCGGGCGCCATCCGGACGCAGCGCGCGAATGCCTGCCAGATCATCCGGTTCCGCCGCGCGCAAAGCCGGGTCATCCGGCAGGGCGCGCAACTCGGCCAGCTTCTCCGCGATCAGGGAATTGATTTCAGCCACTTTTTCGGCGACGCCGGGAGCGCCAGTTTCCGCCTTGAACTGCGCCCAGAGGTTGATCGTCCTGTCCAGGTCTTGCAATGGCTCGGGGTAGTTGTAATTGCTCATGCCTGTCTCCTGAATCCTATGCCGGTTAGGCGGGCGGCCTGACAGGTCGCCCCTGCCTGAGTTGTCGGATAGCGTCGGGCGACCCAAGAGCCGCCCCTGCAATCTCGACAGGAAAGCGCGTTCTGCCCTTGCTACATAGCGTCCGCAGTATGCCGCTGATCTAGCTCGAAAATCGGAGGCTAATCCCCCGCCATGACTTTCTCCGCCTGGACGACGAAGCGATCCAAGACGTCATCAATGGCAAAGGTCGATTGGTGATACAAGAAGGTATGCACCTTGTTGTTGAAGTTCTTGTACCAGTGCTTGGGGATGGCGCTCTTGCCATAGACCGCGCCCCAGATGCTGCCGGCGGTGGCGGCGGTGCAGTCGTTGTCCTTGCCCATGGCGACGGTTTCGCCGATGACCTTGGTGTAGTCGTCGCCGCCGACGGTCAAACCCCAAACGGTGAGAACGGTGTTGTTGATGGCGTGCGCCCCGCCCATTTGCGGATAACGCTCTTCGATGGCGGCGGCGGCATCGCGATAGTTCGCGATTGATGGCGCCATATCAAGCGCCCAGCGCACCTCGCGCGCCAGGGTGCAATCGGCCGGTATTTCTTCCAGCCCGATCTTCAGCGCTTCCACCGTGCTATCGACGGCGAAAGCGGCCGAAATTGCCGCCGAGAAAAACATGGCGGCATAGATGCCGTTGCGCCGGTGGCTGACGTAGGCATCGCGATAGGCGAATTCCGCCGCTTTCTCGGGCCAGCCGGGGGCGGCATAACCCCAGGGGTCCGAGCGGATATCGGCGCCGATCCAGTTCAGAAAGCAATTGTCGACTTCAGCGGCTTGCATGGGCGGGACGCCCGCCCGCAGGTTATCCAGGGCGATGCCCTCGGCGGTGAAGGCGAAGGGCAGGTATTTGATCCAGGCTTCGCCCAGTTCATCGGTCGTGAAATCGGTCCCGTATTCTTCCAGGATCATCAGACCGAGCAGCGTGTAATTGAGGTCGTCATCGGTGGGCACGCCGTCCATCTTTGCGGGCGTGAAGTCTTCGCGCAGGCTCGTTTGGTATTTGCGATTATGGGGCTGTTCGGCGACGCTCCAGTAATCCACCAGCGGGTATTCATCGCCGAGATATGCCGCCCATTGCTCCATCCGCTCGACGGTCCAGCCTTCGACGATCGAGCCGAGCGTGCAGCCGGCGCAGCGACCCAGCCAAGACCCTTCCAGGCGCTCGCGGAAATCCTCCGAAAGGCTCGTCCAGATCCGGCGGCCGCCCTCCGGGCGCAGGCTGCGGATCGTCTCCAGATCGTCGGGCTCCGCCTTTGCCAATTCAGCATCGTTAGCCAAGGCGTCCAACTCCGCCACCTTCTGCTTGAGCAGCGCTTCGATCTCCGCCACCTTTTCCGCCACGCCACTGGCGCCGAATTCGACCTTCTGCTGCGCGTAGGCGTTGATCACCCGTTCCCAAGCCGCCACTTTGTCCGGATACTCAAATAGTCGCATGGTTCTCTCCTGTCTTAAGTCTGATTACTGATTGCTGAAATACGGATTATAGTTGCAGGGGCGACTGACGGTCAGTGTCTGCGCGACCTATCAAGTCGCCCGAAAACATGTCTTACCGCTATGATGGGCGACCAGGTTGGTTGCCCCTACAGATTCTCACTCGCCCGCCATGACCCTTTCCGCCTGGGCTACAAAGCGATCAACCACGTCGTCGAGGGCGAATGTCGGATGCCCGTTCAGGTAGCAATGAATCTTGTTGTTGAAATTGCGCGTCCAGTGTTCGGAGATGGCGCCCGTCCCGTAGACAGCGCCGAAGATGCTGCCGGCGGTGGCGGCGGTGCAGTCGTTGTCCTGGCCCATGGAAACAGTTTCGCCGATGACTTTGGTGCAGTCATCGCCGCCGACCGCCAAGCCCCAAATCGTCAGGGCGTTATTCTGGAAGGAATGCGACTTCCACATACCGGGATAACGCTCCTCGACCAGTGCGGCGGCGTCCTTGTAACCCGAGATAGACGGCGCTTTGTCCAGCGCCCAGCGGATTTCGCGCGCCGTAATGGAATCGGCGGGTATCTCTTCCAGACCGATTTTCAACGCCTCCATCGGGTCATCTACGGCGAAGGCGGCTGAAATCGCCGCCGAGAAGTACATGGCGGCGTAGACGCCGTTGCGCCGGTGGCTGATGGTGGCGTCGCGCCAAGCCATCTCAGCGGCTTTCTCGGGCCAGCCGGGCGCGGCATAACCCCAGGGGTCGGAGCGTATATCAGCGCCGATCCAATTCTGGCAGGGATTGTTGAGCGCGCCCGCCTGCATCGCCGGCAGGCCCGCCCGCAGATTCTCCAGCGCGATGCCTTCGGCAGTGAAGGCGAAGGGCAGGTATTTCACCCAAGCCGCGCCCATGTCGTCGACGGTGAAGTCGGGTCCGTATTCTTCCAGGACCAGCAGACCGAGCAGCGTGTAGTTCAGGTCGTCATCGCTGGGCACACCGTCCATCTTTGACGGTGTGTAATCGTGGCGCACGCTCATCTTCAAGCGGGGCAAATGCGGTTGTTCCGCCTGGCTCCAGTAGTCTACCAGCGGGAACGGGTCGCCGAGGTAGGCGGCCCAGCGCTCCATGCGATCGACCTTCCAGCCTTCGACGATCGAGCCGAGCGTACAGCCGGCGCAACGCGCCAGCCAGGCGCCTTCCAGCCGATCGCGGAAGTCGCCAGAGAGCGATGTCGTCAAGCGGCGGCTGCCGGGCGGGCGTAGCGCCTGGATAGACGCCAGGTCGTCGGGTTCCGCCTTCGCCAGCTCGGGGTCGTTGGGCAGCGCGTCCAGCTCCGCTATCTTCTGCTTGAGCAGGGCTTCGATTTCGGCGACTTTTTCCGCGACGCCCTGTGCGCCGAATTCGACCTTTTGCGTCGCATAGCGGTTTATCGTGAGGTCCCAGCCTTCAACAAAATCAGCGTAATCAAAAAGTTTCATGGCTCTCCCCTATGTCACTTCATTCAAATAGATGGCGTACAAACGGACATCTTCAAAGCGGATGCCCTTCGAAATCAACTCGGTCTCGCACGAGACTGGACCGACGCGAAATCGCGTCCTTGTCTCCCCAAGTCAAAATAGATTGTAACCATTTTCGCGGGACGAGTCACAATTTTCGCGCAAATGAAGCGATAAATTCCGACACTATGATAAATTCGCCAGGCAAAGAAAAAAACTCAGTTTATCAAAGAATGCAATGCAACAATAAGAAGGATAGTTGTAAGGCTTGTCCGGTACTGGATGATTCGCGCCCGTCTTCGGTCTACCCCCCTCAGTCCCCCCATAGCAATGGGGGGAAGCTGGTTTCGACGTTGCATCAATGCGAGTTTTCTAATGATAAGTGTCGATAACTGCTGTTTTCAAGCGAAGTCGCGCTATGTTAGCTCCCCTTCTCCAATGCGTTGGGGAAGGGGCCGGGAGATGGGGTTAGCTGGCGCGAATTTCGCATTACTTACTTGGTTCTACTTCTATGCCCTCGCTGTCCTCGGTGATGAAAAACCTGTGCAGTGTCCGCAAAAGGACATATATCCGCGATGTTTACCACTGCCGGCGAAGGTCAATCAATCCGAAACAGGCTCATCGCATTGCCTGCGAGCATTTTCTCTTTGTCTGCGGGGGGCGCAGGCAGCGCCTTAACGATATCAAGAATGGCGTCGATGCTGACCCAGGGATGATCGCTGCCGAAGAGCAGCCGATCAGCGCCGGCGAAGTCGTAAGCGTAGCGGATCGCCAGCGGATCGGGCGAAACGAGATCGAGGTAGACGCGCTTGTAAGTTTCGCGCGGCGACTGCGTGATGTGATCGCGTCCGCGCCGCTTGACCTCGGTCTGCTCGACCACGCGCCCCATCAGATAGGGCAATACGCCGCCCACATGCGGATGCAGGACTTGCAGCGTCGGATGCCGCTCCATGACGCCGCCCAAGATCAGCCGCAGCATGGCAAAAGAGGTATCGACCATGAAACCCATCATCGGGATCATGCTGTGATCGTTGATCGCTTCGCCCCAGACCGGCACGGTCGGGTGCAAAACCAGCGGCACGCCCCGCCCGGCGACATGCGCGTAAAAGGCTTCGAATTGCGGCGCGTCAAGCGGCGCGCCCTTGACATGCGAGGGCAAGAATACGCCGCGCAGATCAAGTTCGTCGAGGGCGCGGTCCAGCTCGGCAATCGCAGCCGGCACATCATTGAGAGGCAGGCTGGCGAGGCCAACAAAGCGGCCGGCATGCCCCGCGCAAAGCTCAGCCAGGGCATCGTTGCAGATGCGCGCGCCTGCGCTTGCCAGATCGGGGTCCAGCATATCGGGCGTCGGGATATTGACGCTGATCACGCTCATATCAAGGCCCGAGGCGTCCATGTCGCGCAGTTTGCGGTCGGCGCTGTAGCTATCGAGATCGAGGCGGAAGCGCTGCGCATCGCCGTAATTGATCAGGTAGACGCCATCGTCGACGCGGCTTGCGCGCAGGGTATTGCTATTGCGCGTGAGCAGTTCGGCATAGGCTCGGGGGAAAACGTGGCTCTGGCAATCAATGATCATGACGGGGTCTCGGCTGGAGCCTGGCAAGTCGAGCCGCTTGCAACCTCGACAAAGGCGCCACGTTCAAGGGACGCTATCGCGGCGTCGATGACGGACAAGATCTTCAAGTTATTGCTTCCGCTAAAGGGTGGCTCTTCCCCGCCATTGAGATAATCGTACCAGAGGTCAAAGAAATGGCTCCAGGGATCGGTCGCTGACCTTCCCCGGTCGAGATCAATCGGGTTGAAGGCGCCGCCGCGCTCGGCGAATTCGTAATCCATCGTATCGTTCGACATATGGATGCCGCGGCAGCGCAGGGCGCCCTTTGTGCCTTCCAGGCGGAGCTCATAGCAACTCGATTGCGTTGAATAACCGGCGTGATAGAGCATATGTACACCGCCGCGAAAGCGCAACAGGCCATTAATCATACAGTCGCTGCCGTAGGGAGACCACGAAGGCATATAGCCATCGCAAATGACGGATTCCGGCGTCAAGTCGGGCAAGATGGCGAAGAGCGCGTCGAGGTGATGGCAGGTCATTTCGTAGAGCACAGGTTGCGCGAATCGTTTCAAGTTGCGCGCCTGATGTCGCGGTTTGGCGCTGAGGAAATAGATCTGCTCGACCGCCCCGAGAGCGCCGCTCGCCACAAATTCGGCGACGCTGAGATAGTGCCGGCGATAGCGCATTTGCTGGCCCACACAGAGCTTGATACGCTTCTCGCAGGCTAGATCAACCAGCTCCCTGGAATGCGCGAAACAATTCGCGAGCGGTTTGGCGACCAGTGGCGTCAAGCCGGCTTCCAGCGCGGTTTTGCATTGCGCGTAGTGCAGTTCGGATGGCGTGTTGATCAAGACGACATTTGCCGACGAGGTCTGGCAGGCAGAAGCCAAATCGGTGAAAAGCGCCGCTTCCGGCAGTGAATAATCGGTCCCCGCCTTTTGCAGCGCGTCTTCGTTGACATCGACGACGGCGACCAGTTCATGCCAGCCTTTGCTCTCCAGCGCGCGGAGCATGGTTCGGCTGATGCCGCCCATGCCAAGGATCATCGTGCGAATCTTATCGAAGCCCATGGTCTGCCTCGTCCCCCTGTAACAGATTCAGTAGTTGCGCGCTGTTCGCCCGCACGGCATTATGCCGATCAGCCCATTGATGCGGCTCCAGGCAATAATATCCGTCATAGCCGTCGGCTTTAAGCGCCGCCACCTGTCCGGCCAAGTCGGCCGCGCCGTCCTTGATCGCCACAAAACCATCCGCCTTGGTCCAATTCTTGAAGTGGACATGAGCGATCAGATCGCGGACCTCGGCATAGCCATCGGGGAAGGCAAGCTCCCCGGAAGCGGCGGCATTCGCTGGATCCCACACCACGCGCACGCCAAGCGTACGAGCGATCGTCGCCAGATTGGCGCCGGTATTGCTCCAGATGCTGGCGGCATTTTCCAGCAGGACTTCAATGCCTTCGCCGCGACAAATCTCGATTGCCCGTCCCAGGTAATCGTAAATTCGCCCGGGAATCGGCGCGTCCGGGTCGCCGCCTCGCTTGAATGTGAAGAGCGTCATGCGTGTCACGCCCAGCTTGCGCATCAGCGTGATGGCGCGCGGCAAGCCATCATGAAACGTTTGCTCGCTTGTCGCCTCGGCCAGATCGTGCTTGAAAAAACCGGGACTGACGCCGATCAGGTTCAAGTCGTATTCGGCGACGGTATCGATCACTTCTTGAATCGCTTCGTCACTGACGTTGGGAAAGCGACCGCCGCCCAGCTTGCGTATCTCATAATTGCGGATGCCCAGCGGCAAACAGAATTCAACCGCGTCCCGGAAGGAATCATCAGCTTCGTCGCTGATGATCGCCAGGCGCGTTTTCCAATCAGTCATCATGTTCTCCTTTCAGAGGTCGTGATTCCAGCGTCGCCAAAATCGTCGGCACATAGCGCATTTGCTGTGACATGGCTTTGCCCATGCCCAGATGAGAGATCCATTCGGGAAACATGCCGATGGTGGGCAAGCCCTTTTTCACGTGAAGGGCGATATCGGCATCGCCCGAAAGTTCCCAGGCGGCCGCCAAGCCTTCCAGCACCCACTGCGTGCAGCGGAAGTTGCCGCCGAGCGTGCGCTTCGAGCAGGAGGTATATCGGAAGTGCCCGCTCTCGTGATCGAAGGTCTCGCGGATCAGCCAGCGCGCGCCGCCAATGATCGCCTCGCCTACCCGCGGGTCCTGCGTGAGATTGTAATAGCGCTTCAAACCGGAGAGCAAAACGCCGACCATGAAACCGGCCTCGCCGCGGCAGCGCGGATAGCCGCAGCCGCAATGGCTTTCGGTCAAGTTGCGCACCCAGCCGCCTTCGGGCTCTGCCCGCTCCAAAACCCGCTCGACGATGATTGAGGCGGCGTTCAGGCAGTCGGGATCGTCCTGCGCCGCGGCCAACATGCAGAGATGGATCAAATGCCAGCCGGCTTCGCGCGCATTTGTGAAATCGTAATGATCGAAGAAGCGTTTCTGCAAAAGCCAGTTTCTGGTCTTCCGCAGCGATTCATAAACAAAGTCATCGCCCGTCAACAAATAGTGCAGCATGGGTCCCTCGACCCAGATATGCGAGGGAATTGTCTTGGTGCCCGCCATCTTGCTGCGGAAAAGCGGCGGCAAGTACCCGCCCAGGTGCCCGGGCATGTGCATGGATTGTCCGCCGATTTCCGAGGGATCGCCCGAGCAGTTGATCGTATCGACATCAGCCAGGTGCCGCGCCGACTCGGCGGCCCAGGCCGCCCAGCGCGGATCGCCCCCGCGCAAGAACTCCGCGTAGCCGCAGTAAGCCGGGTCGTATTCATTGTTGCCCCAGGACCAGCCGCTCTCGCCGTACCAGTCGCCGAAGTTGACCTGTCCATAAGCGCGGAAATGCTCGCGATCGGCGTGGAAAGACTCCAGGGCGCTGTCGGCGAGTTTCTCGTAGTCGGGCAAGATCGAATCCCGCCGCGCGCCGAGCGGATAAAGCGCGCCCGCCCTATTGAGATAGTCGATATCGGTCCGCGCCAAGACGCCCTGTTCCAGCCAGTCAAATGCGGCCGGCTGATCGCCGCCAAAATCGAGCAGGATTTCATTGCTCAGCGCCATGCCGGATTTCAGGATATAGCCGTCGTCATCGAGCCAGAAGTAGAGTCGGTGGGGCACGTCTTCGTCACCGGCCAGGTCGACGCCGCTCCGTTCCGGGAATAGCTGGATCAATATGCCCTCTTCGTCCACCGACAGCGCTTTGGGATAAAGCTGCCAGAAGCGCCGCAGGCCGACGCCCAGCGCGCCGGAATCACCGTCGACTCGAATATGACCGGGCGCCCTCCCCTCTCGGGTTTCGCCGCCCGCGCTGTACGCCAGGTCGTGATCATGGCGCAGTTGCCAGTCGCCATCGGCGGCGCTCCAACTTTGCTCGGCGTGGTGAACGACCGCTGCGCCAGAGAAGGGGATGCGGATGGAAAAGGAGCGCAGCTTGAGCAGGGTACTCTCCTCGCCGCCCTCGCCGACGATAGCCGAACGGATCGCCTCATCGCATTCGGCAGGCAAGTCGCCGCCTTTGGCCGCGGGCGACAGCGCCGGGCTGATCACTTCCAGGCGATGCTGCAGCTTGACGAACCTTTGGCTCGGGTAAAGGCGCAAGCGCATAGCGCTTCTCAAGTGCGCGGCGCCCCCTTCGTCTTCGTGATTGACCTCGAAATGGAGAGCGCGAGAATCGCGGCTCAGGCAGCGGACCGCGCTCGATCGCAGCCTCAAGCCGTTGCTCAACGTCGTCCCGAAGCGCAGGTCCGACAGCGACAGAGCTTTATCCCAGTTTTCATTCAGGCCTCTCTCGATCACAAGGTCATCATTGTAAGCCTTCAAGCGCAGCGCATCGTCGTCCCGGCCGGAAGCGGTTCGGCCCGGTCGGGCGGCTTTCAGGTCTGGCGCGTTGACATGGAGCTCTGCCGATAGCGACCCTTCACCTGCCAAGCCTTGGGGAACGCGGCTTTCCACCAGCGCCCAACGGACCGTGCCATCGTCCCAGCGACTTTGCGCTTGGGCCTCCGCTGGCAGGACTTGCTTTCCCACATACAAGTGGCAAGTCTCAACCTGTGGAACGGCGCCCTTGCTGAAAGGAAGTCCAAATGTCAAAGGCAAACCAGCGAGATCGATCCTGTTGAGATTTATCAGTTCCAGTGGAACGGCGACCCTCTCCGCCGGCGGTCCCTCAGCCCCCGAGGTGGAAAACGCCAACGTTTCCCTAAGCGATTCACCGGAGGGGTCGGACGCTGAGACTTCGACCTCGTAGCTGCGCTCGGCGGGCAAATCGGAAAAAACAAGATGATGCAGGCGCGCCGCCTCGGCGCTTTGCTCGGCTCGAAACGCGGCGTCACTATCGGCGATGATCGCGTCAACCCGCGCCAGCCGCGAGGTGGTGAATTGCAAGCGCGCCGCCCAGTTCCCGTCCTCAGCGCGCTGCGCGCGAAGGGTCAAATTCGCGATCTCTGGCGCGAAGCGGCTCGGCTGCGGGCGCTCGCGCAACAAGACAAATCCTTCAATGCGATAGCTGCCGGGTCCCGGCGCGGTCAACCGAAAAACTTCCATCGCGCCCATGAATTGCACCGGCTTGTCGATCACAATCAAGTGGGGACGGTTGTCGTGCCGGCTCGGTTCCACGCGCCCGATCTCTTGGCTGGCCAGGCGCAGCTCCATCGGGCAGGTTTCACCCGCCTTGCAATAGATCAAAATGCCGACGTAGCGCCGACCGGTGTGATCGGCTTGGCTCTCGATTGTCTGCCAGAAGCGATGGCGCAATGTCGACGCGCGCCCGGATTCGGCGACAGCGTTCGCGCGATAAATGCTGGGCTTGGGATAGGCGGTCAGGCCGAAATCGGGCGACCAGGTATCCAGGGTTTCGCAATCCACCGCGCGCCAGGAGTAGTTGCGCGGGTCCGAGAAGAGAGCCGCGATGCGTTCCGGCTCAATGACGTCAATATGGGGAATCAGTTCCATCGCCTATCCTTTTTCGGTCGCTGCCCGCTTGATATAAGTCCGCCAATAAGGAAACAGATGCGGCTTGCGCCTGCCTTTGAAATGCAAGACTTTCTTTTCCGGGTAATGTCCGTCCATTTCGCATTGCATTGATGTCGAGAAGTTGTAAGCGGAACAGGGAAGGAACAAGACCTTGATGCCGTCGAGGTCATGGCAAAAGATATCGTCGCGGGCGAAGTCCACCGCGCTAAACATTTCGCGCAGCGCGTCTTGATCGCCTCCCCAAACGCCTCTGCCATGATGCTGGCTGCGGAAGCGCCGCAGCCAGCGCCTGTGGAAGCGCGCGGCGCCGTCGATGCGCTGTCCATGCGCGAAATTGATGCCGGCGTTGATGGGCCATTTGTCCTCATCGCGGTAAGTCAATGATACATCGAAGTCGTAGTCGAAGACTGGAGACAGATCGCCATTGATCAGGATATCGGAATCCAGAAATATCGTGTGCTCCTCCGCCTCTTTGACGTAGCGAAGCCAGGCGATAGACCGCGACATCATCGGACTTTCGGCATCGAGATCGTAGCGGATGATGTCGGTATCCGGATGCGAGGGGAAGATCGTGCCCCGGTCGCTGAGTATGACTTGCCGGCATTGGCTGTGGAATCGCCTAGCCGAAGCGAACATGGTCTGGATATATTTATGCGGCTCGGTCACGGTGATGGTCGAGGTCGTCCGATGAATGTCCTCCATCGTCCGCGCCGTGACATCCATGTAGAAGGTGACAAAGGTGATCATGCGGCCATCCTGGCTGTATGGTCCCGCGCCATTAGAAAAGCGCGTCGAATTCTCTCATCAGGTCGGCTTTCAGTTCAAAGCCGATTCCGGGCGCCTGTGGCGGCTGAATTCGCCCGTTCCGCACGGCGATATCGTCGCCGAAGCCGCCAAAAGGCTGAAAAACCTGGGGATAGGATTCGTTGCCGAAGAGCCCCAGACCGGCGGCGATATGCAAGGCGAACTGGTGACCGCCGTGCGGGATGCAGCGCCGGGGGGACCAGCCGTAATAGCTGAGCATGTCCAGCGTACGCAGGTATTCTACCAAGCCGTAGCTGAGCGCGGGATCCATTTGCAGGAAATCCTTATGGGGCCTCATGCCGCCGTAGCGGATCAAGTTGGCCGCGTCGATGGTCGAGAAGAGGTTTTCGCCCGTCGCCAGCGGCAAGCTGGTCGAAGCCGCCAGCGCGGCATTGAGCAGGTAGTCGAGCGGATCGCCCGGCTCCTCGTACCAGAACAGGTCATATGGCTCCAGCGCTTCGGCGTATGCCAGCGCCCCCTTCAGGTCGAAGCGCCCGTTGGCATCGACGGCCAGACGCTCTCCGCCCCCGACGATGTCAATGACCGCCTCAATGCGTTTGAGATCCTCCGCCAGCGGCGCGCCGCCGATCTTGATCTTGACCGTGTTGTAACCCAGATCGAGATAAGTCTTGATTTCCTCTTGCAGAGCGCCCAGATCCTTGCCCGGGTAATAATAGCCGCCGGCGGCATAAACGAAGACATCGCCGTCGACCTCGCCGCCGCGATAGCGCTCGCCCAGCAAGCGATAAAGCGGCGCGCCTTCGATCTTGGCGACCAGATCCCAGAGCGCCATATCGACGACGCCGACCGCCACCGAGCGCTCGCCATGGCCGCCCGGCTTTTCGTTGCTCATCATGATGTCCCAGGCTTTGGCGGGATCAAAATTGCTGCCTTCGTCGTTGAGCAGCGCCTCGGGCTGCGCCGCGAGCAGGCGGGGAATGACGCGATCACGCAGGATGCCGCTCTGCGAGTAGCGCCCGTTGGAGTTGAAGCCATAGCCGATCAGCGGCGCCCCGGCGCGTATGACATCGCTCTGGATGCCGACGATTGAAGCGGTCATCTGCGAGAAGTCGATGAAGGCGTTGCGGATATCCGAGCGTATGGGCACGACCCGGTCATGAATCGCTGTTATTCTCATAAAAGCCTTTCAACAGACGTAAATCCAAGTTGCGTCATCGGCGGGCGACCAGATTGGTCACCCCTACATTGCGTCATTTATGTCGAAACCTGTAGGGGCGACATACCATGTCGCTGTTGAAATACACCCCTCATCCCCCGGCCCCTTCTCCCACAAGGGGAGAAGGGGAGTCTTGTGACCCGTATTGAGCCCTTTAAGCCCCTCTCCCTTTATGGGAGA
>DAOULD010000120.1:0-4165 GCA_034420635.1 Anaerolineae bacterium
AGCTTGACGCCGTCGACCTGCATCATTTTCCGCGCTACATCGGCGAAGCGTCGGCACTGCACAAATTCGGCGATAGCGGGATAGTGCGGCCAGAGGTTGAAGGCTTGCAGGAAACTCCGCTCGTATACGCGTTTTTCTTCTAAGGCTCGGTGATCATCCTTGAAGCGGTGACCCACCGACAGACCGATCAACTCGCGGTAATATTCCAGCGGCTCGCCGGTGATGATCCCTTCCAGCTTGACGTAACCTTTTTCCTGGTATTCGTCGACTTTGACGGCGTCCAGCGGATAGGGCTCGTTTAAGAATTCTCGGATAGGCTTTGGCGCCGGCGCGTGAAGGCGTTCGAGGGCTTCGCGGGTGAAGACGGGTTTGCCTGTCCCTTGCTCATTCATCGCAGATCTCGGTTCCGTTCGCGTCCCAATTCCAGAAGCTCGGCGTAGAAACGGGCGACTCAAGAGTCGCCCCTACAGCTATCTTTCTGATTGCTGCATTTCTTGCTTTGATCTACATCTGCATTTGTTTCAGCAGTTCACCGCTCTTGCAGTCCGGCCGGCGCCAACTCGCCGATGGAACTCTCGAGTTGGTCGTCGGGCTTATCGTCGCGCATACGCTTAGCGGTGGCTGGCAGGGGCGTATCGAACTGATAATCGGGGTCGACTTTCTGTTGGCGCCAGACCTGGCGCATTTCTTTCCAGGCGCCGATCAGCGTGCGCGGCTCTGGCATATCCTGGGCGATCTCTTTGTACAGCTTGCCCAGGTTGTAACAGGGAACACCGGCGTACATGTGGTGCTCGATATGCCAGCCCATGTGCCAGTACAGGAAGGAGAAAAGCGGATTGAGTTTGATCGAGCGCGTATTCTTGCGGAAATCGGGCGTGTCATCGCGCAAGCCGCAATGCTGGGGCAAGTTGACTAAATATTGGAGCAGATTGGCTGTGAAGACGGCTGTGGTAAAGATCAGCGGCAGCACCCATAGCCCGGTCGCTATGGCGATCAGCAGCACCGACCCATGGAAAAGCAACAAGAGGCGCGACCACAGTATGGCGTTGTGATGCTCTTGCGGCTGGTCGCGGTGCAATGCGCGCAGCCATTCGTTGGCGGGCGCCTTTTCAGCTTCGGGATCACGACCGAAGGCCGCCATTGCAGTGAGGATCACGGTGGAAATGAACCCGCCTTTGCCGAAGATGCGGCCGGGCTGCGTCAACAGGTTGACCGTGAAAAGCTGCAACATGAAGGTCGAGGCGAGCGATGGTTCCACCGGCAGCAGAACCTCGCGATCGCCTTCCGGGTGCAGGGTATAGCGATGGTGGTAGGTATGGCTGCTGGCATAATCGAAGGGGTCCCACCAGCCGATCAAGCTGAAGAGATAAAGGAAAACCTTGTTCAGCCACTTGGTCTTGAAAACGGTGCCGTGCCCGAGTTCGTGTGTGCTGTTGCCGCGCATGAAGGCGGTTACGGTGCCGTGACAAAAGAGCGCGACCAGGAATGCCAACCACAGTTCCCGCGACCAGAAGTGGAAGACCAGCGAAGCGGTGATGATGAAGAACGCGAAATGACCGCCGGCCAGGAACCAGCCCTGGGCGTCGCTGCGCCGAGACAGTTCGCGCAGGGCGCCGGGCCGCGTCGGGCAGCGATACCAGTCGACGCGAAAGGTTTTGCGGACTTCGGATAATTCTGGATATGTCATGACAAGCCTCCGTCCGCTTGACGCAGCATTGCTTAGGGACTCTCTTGCAATCCAGCGGGCGCCAATTCGCCAATAGAACTTTCCAGCCTGTCGTCGGGACTGTCCTCCCTGGCGCTTTTGGCTGTGGCTGGCAAGGGCGTGTCGAATTGGTAATCGGGGTCGATTTTCTGTTGGCGCCAGACCTGGCGCATTTCCTTCCAGGCGCCGATCAGGGTACGAGGCTCTGGCATATCTTGGGCGATTTCCTTGTAAAGTCTGCTCAGGTTGTAACAGGGAACGCCGGCGTACATGTGATGTTCGATATGCCAATTCATCCGCCAATACAGGAACGAGAAGAGCGGGTTGAGCTTAACCGAGCGCGTATTCTTGCGGAAATCGGGGATATCTTCGCGCAGGCCGCAGTGCTGCGTTAGCCCGACGAAATAGCTCAGCCAATTAGCGATGAATACAGAAACGGAAAGAATCAGCGGCAAGACCCACAAGCCGGTGATGATGGCGATGAGCAGCACCGATCCGTGGAAGAGCAAAAGGATGCGCGACCAGCGAATGGAATTACGATGTTCCTCCGGCTGGTCACGATGCAAGGCATTGAGCCATTCATCTATCGGCTTGTCGCCCGGGGGCTCCATACTGAGGGCGCCCAAGACGGTTAGGTACAGGGTGGAAATCAGACCGCCTTTGCCGAAGGTGCGGCCGCGCTGCGTCAAAAGGTTGATGGTGAAAAGTTGCAGCATGAAAGTCGAGGCCAGCGACGGCTCCAGCGGCAGCAGGTTCTCCCGGTCGCCTTCCGGATGCAGGGTATAGCGGTGGTGGTAGGTATGGCTGCTGGCGTAGTCAAAGTGATCCCACCAGCCAATGAGGCTGAAAAGATACATGAAGAACTTGTTCAGCCATTTGGTTTTGAAGACGGTGCCATGGCCGAGCTCGTGCGGCGCCGTGCCGGTGAAGAAGCTGGTCACGGTGCCGTGAAAGAACAGCGCGACCAGAAATGCCAGCCAGATCTCGCTCGACCAGAAGAAGAACACGAGCGAACCAGTGATGACGAAGAGCGCGAAGTGGCCGCCGGCCTGGAACCAACCTTGGGCGTCGCTGCGCCGAGACAGTTCGCGCAGGGCGCCGGGACGCGTCGGGCAGCGATACCAATCGACGCGCAGCGTCTTGCGCACTTCGGATAATTCTTGGTAGGTCATGGCAAGCCCTCCATTTATCGTTCATTTTGAAGAGGGCGTTGGCACTAGACTTCGACGCCGAGTTCATCCAGTACGGCGAACACTTCGGGAGCGACATTGTCGGGATCATTCTTGACGCCGCGCGCCAGCGCGTAGATAGCGTGTTCATTGCCGGCGCGAGCCATTTCGATAGCTTCGGCGCGGCCCTTCTCGCCGAAACTCAGATCTTTCTCGACCACCGGATTATCGTAGTCTTTCCAGTAGTACTTGAGATCATCCGACTGCCAGCCCGGGTAGACGTCATCCCAGGAAAGCTGGCTTGGTTCATGCGGCGTCAGCATGTGTTCGGCCACGTTGTCGCCGACGAGCATATAACGATTGTCCAGGGAGAGGCGCAGCTTGTCTTCGGTATAGTTGGGCAGCGCCTGGTGGATGGTCAGCGCGGGGAAGAAGAGGGCGTCGCCGGCTTCGTAATCGGTTGTATACCATACGGGATTGATGTCTTCATGTTCGGTTTCGTCGACGATCAGCCCGCCGGCGCCCAGGGAGAAGTGGTGGTCGAGCACGCGATTGACCTTGTGCGATTCGGGGATGACCGCCAAGCCGCCCAGCTCGATCGGGCAATCGCCGATCGGCGCCCAGCAGGTGATATTGTCGTAACTGCCCTGGAAGTGCACGAAGTCCTGGTGCTTGGGCGTGGTATGTTCGGTGTATTTGGGGAACCAGATACGGGCGATCTTCTGCGGATGTGGCATGATGGGTTTGCCCACCATCTTTTCGATGATGTCCAGGTACTCGGGCCAGTGCCCGGCGCGATGGAAGTTCTCGATCTTGTAGACTTCGGCGTAACCGGCGCTGTATTCGTTGTCGCCTTCGGTATAGCGCATGTTGATATCGGCGATGCCGTCCATGGGATCGGTGCCGGCGACCAGCCAGCCGACTTGCTGAATCATGCTCATCATTTCGCGGCGCAGCTCCCACAGTCGGTCGGGATTCACCAGCCGCTTGAAAAAGAGATAACCCTCATCGGCGATGCGGCGCTGCAGTTCCTCGGGGTCGTTCATGGCGTCGTTGGAGATGCGAAATTCTTTCAGTTGGTCATACATAAGCCTGGTTTCTCTCATTTCTAATTTGCACTCGCGCCTATTTTAGTCTTAAAGACTTGACAAATCAAATTTGATTGTCCGATAGACAGTGCAATCGCTTCAAAATCATAGTCCATCAATATATCAGCAATTCAAACCAAAATATAACCACAGAGGCACAGAGCGCACAGAGAAAAGCCATTCAAAATGAAAATTGCGCGCTT
>DAOULD010000121.1:0-64494 GCA_034420635.1 Anaerolineae bacterium
CTGAACATCGTACTTGACGATGGCAGCGATGAGGACGATTCCAAGCGTAGTTGGTTTTTCATCCACTGCTATTCCGGCTATGAAAAGAAAGTCGAGCACGCCTTGCGCCAGCGCATTGACAGCATGGGCATGCAAGATCAGATCTACGATGTGCTGATCCCCACTGAAGATGAAATCGAGGTCAAGGACGGCAAACGCCGTACTGTGGAAAAACGCGTCTTCCCCGGTTATGTCATGGTACAGATGCGCTGGAATAAGGAAGAAGCCGAGTTGGACAAGGACGCCTGGTACACGGTGCGCAATACGCCGGGCGTGGTTGGCTTTGTCGGGGGCGAGAATCAGCCGACGCCGCTGCGCGACGAAGAGGTCAAGCGCATCATGGATCGGATGGATTCCGAAGACATGGTGGTCAAGGTCGATTACAAGATCGGCGAGCGCGTGCGCATCGTTGGGGGACCGTTCAATGATTTTCCCGGCACGGTGGCGTCGATCGACTCCGGTCGCGAGAAAGTGCGCGTCATGGTTGATTTCTTCGGTCGCGAAACCGCTGTTGTGCTCAGCTTTATGGAAGTGGAACGCATGTAAGCTTACAGCCGTCAACGATGCGGTTGGCGGGGCAGATGGTTTTATGCTGTCAAAAGCAGAACCAATATTCATGAGGTAACGGACATGGCAAAAAAGATCAAGGCAATCGTCAAGCTGCAAATTCCCGCCGGCAAAGCGAACCCCGCGCCGCCAATTGGACCGGCGCTGGCGCAGCACGGCATCAACTTGATGCAGTTCTGCAAGGAATACAACGGACGCACCTCCAACCGCATGGGCGATATCATACCGGCGGAGATCACGGTCTTTGCCGATGGTTCTTTCAAGTTTGCGCTGAAGAGCCCGCCCACGTCATTCTTGATCAAGAAGGCGGCGGGCTTGGAAAAAGCCGCTTCTAACCCGGCCACGGAGACCGTCGCTGTCTTGAACCGCGATCAGGTGCGGGAAATTGCCCAGGTCAAGATGGTCGATATGAACGCCATTGATATCGAAGGCGCCATGCGCCAGGTCGAAGGCACCGCGCGACAGATGGGTATCAAGGTCGCCGAATGACCATGGCAGTACAGTGGTATTAGTCCGACAACAAGTTTTCGATTCATTTTTGAAATTGTGGGAGGGCGAGCGCCCGCTAACCACGAGGAGCGGAAATCATGGGCAAGAGATACAAAACAGCGGCGGCGGCATTCGATCGGCAGAAGAATTATCCGATGGAAGAAGCCCTGCGCATCGTCAAGAGCAACGCCACTGCCAAGTTCGACGAGACAATCGAAATCCATTTTCGCCTGGGCATTGATCCGCGACACAGCGATCAGCAAGTGCGTACCACGGTGATGCTGCCGCATGGCACGGGCAAGAGTGTACGAATCCTGGCTTTTGTGGATGAAAGCGATGCGGATGCAACGCTGGCGGCGGGCGCGGATATCATTGGAACGGATGAAGTGATCAACAAGATACGCAATGACGGCTGGCTGGAATTTGACGCCACGATCGCCACGCCGCCGATGATGCGCAAGGTCGGTCAGATCGCGCGTATTTTGGGCCCGCGCGGTTTGATGCCCAATCCCAAAGCGGGGACAGTCGTGCCTGCCGATGACTTGCCGCGCGTGATCAACGAGCTAAAGGCGGGACGGGTCGAGTTCCGTAATGACAAAACCGGCAATTTGCACGTGCCCGTTGGCAAAGCCAGCTTCTCGCACGAACAACTGCAGGAGAACTTAAAAGCCGTGGTGGATACGGTCCGGAATTCCAAGCCGGAATCGCAAAAAGGGACCTATGTGCGTCGCGTTGTGCTGACATCAACGATGGGACCTGGCGTCCGCTGCGATGGAACTATCTAGGCAAGGCAGACCGAGGTCATTCGACGTCAATCATGAAGGGGCGAGCCACAGGCTCGCCCCTTCTTTTTGCATCGGCTCCTGATGAAGCGTTTCAGGCTTTGAGGCGCTCGAAGTATTGCTTGCGGAATTTGGCGACTTTTGGCGCGATGATGTAGGCGCAATAGCCCTGTGTGGGATTGTTGGCGAAGTAGTTCTGGTGGTAGTTCTCGGCAACCCAGAACGTGCTTGCCGGCGTGACCTCGGTCACAAATTGCTCCGGATAAAGCCCCTCTGCTTCCAGGCGCTTGATTGTATCCTCGGCGATTTGCCGTTGCTCTTCCGAGTGGTGCCAGATGCCCGAGCGATACTGCGGTCCACGGTCGTTTCCTTGTCGGTTTAGCGTGGTGGGATCGTGAATGGTGAAAAAGATGTTCAGCACCTCTTGGAAACTAATGATCTCGTTGTCAAACGTGACATTGACGACCTCGGCATGGCCAGTGGTCTTGGCGCAGACCTGCTCGTAAGTTGGGTTGCTGACGTGGCCGCCCATGTAACCGGATATCGCCGATTCAACGCCGGTCAACTGACTGTAGACAGCTTCCACGCACCAAAAGCAGCCGCCGCCCAAGGTCGCTACTTCCTTGCCCATGATTCTTGTCCTTCCGTCCCGTTGGTCTTGCTTACAGTATGGACGCCGATTATTGCTGAATTCCTACGGCGACGTTAAATCTTCGTCAGAGCCGCTCTGATGAATGCTCCGGGTCAAACTGGCCCATTCCGACAGCGTTAGCGTCTCGGCGCGGCGCTGAGGATCAATGCCGGCCGCGCGTAGCAATTCGCTTGTCCGCGCCGACTTTATACCTAGTCCGCCCGACAGCGCGTTCTTAAGTTGTTTGCGTTTCATGCTGAATCCGGCTTTGACCACGCGAAAGAATATCTTGGTGGAAGGCACGGCGACAGGGGCGCTCTTATGCGTTTCGATCCGCACGATGGCGCTGTAGATGTTGGGGCGCGGCCAAAAGACAGCCGGGCTCAACTTGCCGACAATCTGCGGGGCGCCATAATACTGAAGCGCGACCGCAAGCAGGTTCATCACGCCATCGCCAGCGACGATTCGCTCCGCTACCTCGTATTGCATCGTCAGCACCATTCGCCGCGGCGGCAGTTCGGCTTCGAGGAAGTGCCAGAGAATGGCGCTGCTGATATAGTAGGGCACGTTGGCGACCACGACATATTCCTGATTCCCCATCAAGGTGTTGATGTCGGTCTTGAGCACGTCATCAAAAACGAGATAGACATTGGGCACATCGTCGAAGCGGTCTTCAAGCACAGGTTGCAGCCGTTGGTCTACTTCGATCGCGAAGACCTCGCGGCAGCGTTCCGCCAGTTTCGCTGTGAGAGAGCCGGTACCTGCCCCGACTTCCACCACCGCGTCGGCGGTTGTCAGGTCTGCGGAATCGACGATCTTGTCCAAAGCCTGCGGGTCGTGCATGAAGTTCTGCCCCAGGCTCTTTTTGGGGAAGAGGTCGTAGCTTTCGAGAAGTATTTTGGGATTGGAAACCATCGCGCCTCGCTCAAAGGCGTCATACTAGCGCGCCGGGCGGTAAACTACAATGCAAGGGCTTTGCGTAGGGGAGCCGGGCGACCGGGCGAAGGCTGCGCCTATCCTTCCTCCAGCGCCATTTCGACGAAGTAAGTGGGACTGCCTAGCAGACGATGGATGGGGCACTTGCCGGCAATATCGTAAAGGCGCTTCCGCTGCTTGTCGTCCAGATCGCCGTGAAACGTCAAAGCCTTGCGCACCTCATGTACATAGAGGTCGTCGCCTTCGTGCGCGGGATAATCAGAACCCTTGAAACGCTCGTAATCGACCGACACTTCTACCACTTGCAGATCCCAGCCCTTGCGTTCGGCGTACATTTTGCAAGTGATTGCCATGCACGAGCCTAGCGCGCCGAGCATCATTTCACCGGGAGTAGGAGCCGTATCGGCGCCGCCATCTTCGACCGGCTCGTCGATATGCCATACGTGGCCTCGTACTTTGATTGTGGTTCGGGTCTTGTCGCGCAGCGTGATTGCGACAGGCATGTCACTCTCCTTGTGTCATTCGACTAAAGCGGCGAGAAGGACCTGGCCTCAGTCTTGTTTTTTGGGAAACAGGAGGCTGATTTCTAATTGAAAGCCAGGCAGAATCTCCTCACCGCTCAACTTGTCGTCTACACCGAAAAACTCTGATCGAAGCTGAGAAGAATCATCCATGCGCCACACTTCCACACCCTCGCTCTCGGGCAAAACGATCCAAACCAAAGTCGTCCCGCGCCGTAGATAAACTTCCGCTTTTCTACGTACTTTGGCAAGCGTGTCAAAGGGAGAACGAATCTCCACTGCCAGGTCCGGCATCACCGATACATACTTGTCAGTTGGCGGCTGTGGCAACCGGTCGTAACGCAGGAAAGCTACATCGGGGCCGAGCAGAGTGTGGCGATCATGTTCCAAATAATATCCCGATTCGGTCGTTACTTCACCGATGTCTCGGGTATCGAGGAAAAGTCTCAAGTAGAACGATATTTCGGTCGCGAGCAGGCCGTGTCTTCTTCCCGGTGGCGCCATAGTAAAGAGTTCTCCCTCAATGAGTTCAAAGTAGACATTTTCGTTGTCGGGATCATGCGCCAGTTCCCAGACATCATCCACATCAAACAGGCGTTCTTGAATGACCATCGGAAGTTACACCTTTCGCTTGCCCGAGTATATCACATGGGCACAGGATTTGTTTTTGCAAGCGGAGCGTCGGCTCAGATTGAATATCCGGTGGGCGGGACGGCCAGGACGAACATCACCGATAGCGCGGCGATCAGCAGAGGCAGCAGGAGCACCACTGCTAGGATGCGCTTTTCATCTTTCAGGTGCATATAGAACCAGATAACCAGGCTTGACTTAACAATCGCGATTGCCAGAAGCAGGATCGCCTTGATCGCGGTAAGCGCAGCCGCCGCGCTAGGCGCGTCGTGGATCGCGCTTTTGAGGAATTCGGCGCTGAGGACTTCAATTATGGTCAGGATGGCCAATCCGCCGAAGACAACCGTGTATATGCCGCCTTCCACAGTGATGTCTCGACCGAGCAGCGTGACGGTGTTGCTGTGATGTCCGTGATCGTCCTGTGTCATTTCCTGGGAAGCTTCAACCATGTGTCATGCTCCTAGCCGCTCGGTGACGGCGAAAAGATGTGCTGCGCTTGTGCGCAAGGCGGTTCATCATACCAGATAAATCAAGGTGAACAGCATAATCCAGACCACGTCGACAAAATGCCAGTAAAGACCGAACATTTCAATGCCGATCGGGTCCTGGTCGTACCGTCCCTTGGCGCCGCGCCGCATCACCTCCAGCGCCCAAAGTACGCCGACAAAGACGTGCGCGCCGTGGAAGAAGGTCGGGGCATAAAAACGCATGCCAAATGTCTGCCACTGCGACTCAATGTCGTAGCCCAACGTAATGCCCAGGTGCGCCAATTCGCTGTATTCGATGTATTGACCGGCCAGGAACACCGCGCCGCCCAAGGCTGTCGCGCCGATCCAGCGCAACATGCCCTGGCGATTGCCCCCCTGCATAGCCCGCAAGCCCATCACCATGAAGAAGCTGCTGGCGAGCAATACGAAGGTATTGGCGGTAACCAAGCCTACGCCGAGCTTTGAATGCGCCAGTTCCACGACATCCGGCTCATTGATGCGGAAAAGTACATAGCCAACGATCATCATCGAGAAGATGACGATTTCGGATGCCAGGTAGAGCCACATGCCGAGCTTCATATTCTCGTTATGTTCTTCGGCGCTCATGTGACCGTGATCGTCATGGGCCTGGGCGCTCAGTTGATTAGCGGCCATTTCTGCCATGCTGTGTCACTCTCCTTATTTCACAAACTCCCTTGCTCATGCAAGGAGAGGGCTTGTTATTATGTGTCAGCGCGCAGTCCTTCTCGCCGGTTACGCGCCGCGCGGCTTATTTTTCGTAACCAATGGCGCGCGGAATCGCGCGAATCACGCCCGCGACGCCGCCGGCGATCTTGCCCATTTCCCGGACGGGAAGTATCTGTGTGCGGTCGCCATCTGTTGGATCAACTTCTTGCGCCTGCTTGACGCCGCGATGCGCCAGATAAAAGAATACCGCGATCCCGCCGGCTGCCAGCGCCAGGGAGATGAAGATGACGAAGATAAACCCGAGCAGAACTGTGAACTGGCTGGCGCCTTCAATGGTCTGGTTTGAAAAATTGTCGGGCGGCAAGAGCAAGCCCAGGATATCTTGTATGGGAATGACAAAGTCGCCAAATCCGTTGGCGGCGGCATCGGCGTTGGGTTCCGTGGCCGTCTGCAAGCGCAGGCCATGCGGGAAAAGCGCGAAGGCGAACAATATGATGGTGCTGACCACCGAAATCGTTAGCACAAGGAAGAGTTGCCCGGCGTAAAAGGCAATGGTCTGCCACAAGCAGGACAGGCTCATCAAGACCGCGCCCAGAGTGCCGGGGATGCCGGCAATAGCGCCCAGAAAGAAGCGCCAGCCGCCGAAGATCGCCAGCCAGATCAAGAACCAGAGGACATTGATAATCGAGCGAATCAGCAGCAGCCCCAGGTTCAAATAGGGGAATTGCATGGGCTTGGGCGCGTCGTTGATGATCTGCCAGGCGAGGTCCCAGAGCCATTTGCCCAGCCGAAAGACGGGTCCGCTGGTCCTTAGCGCGAATTCGCTTTCTGGCGCTGATTTGTCTTCTTCGTGAGCGCCGTCGCCATGCTCGCTCATCTTGGGGTCGAAGGCGCCAACACCCCACATGAACGCGAACATGGACGCAAATGCCGCCAAGACCAGCCCGACTTGCGCGCCTTCGCTGGTATCTGCATTCATCCAGACCGGATCCATGTCTTGTAGACTGCGAATGCCATAGACAATCGCCAGCGACAAGACAAATACAGCGATCATATAAGGTATGGCCCGCGCGAGACCGGGTTTGTCCATGAAATGCTACTCCCTAGTACCGATGGCCTGTCCCATCCTCAAGTTTTCCTTCAATCCGCCTGACTGTCTTGGAACCTCAGCGAATCCAGTATAAAACTACATAAAAGAGCATCCAGGCGAAGGAGACAAAATACCATAACTTGGCCGCGCCTTCCACCGCCCAGGAATCGTGTTCGTCACTACTGTATTTGCCCTGGGTTGCCCCCCGGTAAACGCGACACATGATCGCGAGAATCGCCAGGGCATGTACAAAGTGGAATCCGGTCATCAAGCGGAACGTATTTCCGTATTGTGTCGCCATCGCGGCGTCGGACACGTTCAGAAATTCATAGACGATAATCGCCATGAACAGAACGCCCAGCCCAACCGCCAGGCGCCACTTGTCAAGGAAGGCGGCGCCAAACCCACGTCGCAGCGCTTTCAGCGCCCCCACGACTAACACGGAACTTATGAGCAAGGCCAATGTGGCGACGCTGGGCAAGATCAGGTCGAAGGGCGGGACGCCGGCTGGCGGCCACTGCGAATAGTTGAAGCGCAGTTGCCAGTTGACTACGATCAAAGCGACGAAAGCCATGATCCAACTGACCTGGAAGATATTCATGCCGAGCCGGTTATTCTTCAGGCGCATTGCAGCGGCTCGCTGATCGCTTATTTTTTGTTTCTCAGCCCGCTCGATGGTGGTCGTCATGCTCAACTCTACAGACTCCGCAACTTGCGCGGTTCGCGCAAGCGTCAAATCGCGCCTAGTCGGCGCCGGAAGGCGCTGCTTCGCGCCGGTCAAATGCCATATCGACCGCTTCAATATAAGCCGATGCCGCTTTGGTGCCATAGCCGTAGGGATCTTCGTAAGGAATAGGATCGTCATGGAAGTTGGTTGGCGGCGGTGGCGAGGTCGTGGCCCATTCCAGGGTCAAGGCGCGCCAGGGATTGGCGCCGGCGATCGGCCCATGGAAGTAGCTGCGCACAATGTTGTAAAGGACGATAAAGGTCGAGAATCCCAAGACAAATGCCGCAAAGCTGATCAACCTGTTGAAGTCGGTGAAGGCGGGATCGTAGACGGCGACGCGACGTGGCATACCCAGCATGCCGACGATGTGCATTGGGAAAAAGGTGATCAGAAAACCCAAATAGGTGAAGACGAAATGGATCCTGCCCAGCGTTTCATCCATCATGCGGCCGGTGATCTTGGGGAACCAATGATAGAGCGCCGCGTAGATGGCGAAGACGCTGCCGCCGAAGAGCACAAAGTGGAAGTGGCTGACGACGAAGTAGGTATCGTGAACGTGAATATCAAAGGGCAGCGCCGCCAGCATGACGCCGGTGATGCCGCCGATGACAAACATCGACATAAAGCCGAGCGCGAAGAGCATGGCGCTGGTGAAGCGGATCTTGCCGCCCCAGATGGTGCCCAGCCAACTGAACATCTTGATGCCGGTGGGTACGGCGATGATCATGGTGGTGATCATAAAGGGAATGCGCAGTTCCGGCTGCAGGCTGGTGAACATGTGGTGCGCCCAAACGGTAAAGCCGACAATCGCGATGGCCATACTGGAAAGCCCGACCATGCGATAGCCGAAAACGGGCTTGCGACTGTGGATCGAAAGCACCTCGGAAAGTACGCCCATGCCCGGCAAAACCATGATGTACACGGCCGGATGGCTGTAAAACCAGAATATATTCTGCCATAGGAGGACGTCCCCGCCGCCGGAGGCGTCAAAAAAAGTGGTGCCCGTCATGCGATCCAGCAGCAGCAGCGTCAAGGCGCCGGCCAGGAAGGGCGTCGCCATCACGGCGATGATGCTCGTCGCCAGCACCGCCCAACAGAGCAGCGGCATGCGCCAGATGGTCATCTCCGGCGGACGCATGTTAAGAATGGTGACGATGAAGTTGATCGAACCCAGAATCGACGACAGCCCCAGCAAGTGCGCGCCCAGCGCCCAAAGCGTTTGACCGTCGCCGCTGAAGAGCGTCGAAAGTGGCGGATAGGAGGTCCAGCCGGCTTCGGCGGGACTGACGAAGTAACCCAGCAGCATGACGACGCCCGCCGGTGGAATCAGCCAGAAAGCGAAGGCATTCAGCCAGGGGAAAGCCATGTCTTTTGCGCCGAGCTGCAGGGGCACGACGAAATTGCCATAAGCAGCCCACATGGGAATAATGAAGAGGAAGATCATGATGGTGCCGTGCATGGTGAAGAGACTGTTATAGGCCGCGCCCGATACCATAAAGTCCAGTTCCGGCGTCCAAAGCTCTAGCCGGATGCCCATGGCTAACGCGCCACCGACAATAAAGAAGAGCAGGGAAGTGACGCCGTATTGTACGCCGATGATCTTATGATCGACGCTCCAGCGCAGGTATTCGCTTAGCGCGGGGCGCCTAACCGCTTCGATCTCTTGTCTTGCTTGTCCTCCCCCGAGGGGTACGGCAATTGTCGCCATTGTCTCGCCTCTTCACTCAGCGTCGAATATGCTGTTTTGCTGCAATTTCCGTTATCGTTCTCATCCCGGCGCTACGCGGAATCGTTTTCCGTGTTCGATTCTCCCGCTTCTTCGACCGCTCCTGTGTCCGATGCTCCGTCCTCCATTGCGGCGTCATCGCTCATGCCAAAGGTGATATCCACGTTCATGCCGAAGACGGTTTGGATCGCATCGGGAATGGCAGTAACGCTGTTTTCCATATCGCAGTCGGATTGTTCCCCCTGCGTACAAAGGTAGGCCACGATTGAATAGAGCTGTTCGGGGGTCATCACGTTGAGCGGGTCGACCACGTCCGGTCCAAAAGCCGCCATCTGCTGGTCATAGCCCGGCACCCTGAACGCGCCGGAGTTCCAGATCGAGTTGGCAATGTACTCTTCTGCCGATTGGCCCGGCACGCGTTCCCCGGCGCGATCGGCGATCCCGTTCAGGGGAGGACCGGTGAGACCCGTCCATCCCAGACTGTCTAGCACATGACAACTGTTGCAGATATAGTTTTGGATTTCCACTTCGCCGCGCAGCACGGGATCGGCCGGCGGATTGAGAATCGCGTGAATCGCCGGCTCAAAGAATTGTTCCAGGAACTGCGCCTCGTCTTCGTATACGATTACCAAACCGCGCATGCGTCCATGGCCATCGCCGCACAGTTCGGCGCAGACGATGGGATACTCGGCCGGATACGCAACTCCCTCGATGCGGACCGGCGTGAAGCGCAGTTCGGTGGGCCGCCCCCCTTGCCTGGGATCGCCCGGCAGCAAATCCTGCTTGACGCGCATCGCCGGCACCCAATAGGAATGGATGACGTCTTGCGTCTGCAATATCAGGTCGACGTTCTGACCAATGTAAGTATGTAAATTGGCGCCGCTATTGATGATGATGGGATCGCCATTCGGCGTTAGGCGTCCGGTCTCGTAGGTATGCGTCCAGGCATAGCGCGCGCCGATCACGTTGATGGGAATGGAGGCGCCATTGACCATATTGACGTTGGCTTTGGGCGCGGAGTTCTGGCTCCAGACGTTGAAGCTGATGACGGCCAGAAAGACAACCACCAGCGCCGGGATAACTGTCCAGACGATTTCCAGCGCCATGTTTCCGTGATAAGTAGGACCGTCACTCACATCGCCGCCGCGCGCGCGGAACGCGATCACCGAGATCAGCAACATGCCCTGGATCAAGAAGAATACGATGCCGCCAACAATCATCAAGATGTAGAAGAGCTCGTCCACGCTCTTGGATTCCGCCGAGGCTTGCGGTGGAAAAATGCCGGGAATGAAACTGGTAAACCAGTTGATGCCGACGACGCTAACCAGCAGATAAACCGCGGCAACGACAATCGTTGTCGGACTTATCGATGGCCTGTTTCCATAGTTGTTAGCCATAGCGGGTTTCCACCTGATTTTCGCAGCTTGGATCACGCGCCGACGCGCGCTCCAAGCCTCGCGGATACCAACCTTTGCGAGCGAACCATGACAGACGCCGCAAAGGTCTTCCTAGGTCGATCGCATTCGCTTGTTTAATTTTTCACAATTCTACCGAAAAGGTTGCCGCATTACAAGCATGTTCAGCGCAGTTTGTCTCGCTTGCGCTGGCGGCCGCGTCCTGGGGCTTGTATGTCGCCCAAGCTGAGTTGCATCGGCAGCGGAAGCGTGGGCGAACGCGCGTATCGGGTCCTCGACGCCATTATAGCTTGAGCGTGATAAGGGGGATCGTGTATCATTGGGCTGTGATGCAAAAACCTGACCGAAAAGTTATCCTGTCGTCAGCCAGGGCGCAATCCGTCCTTGCGAAGCTGATCAATCTGCTCCTGCTTTTGCTAACGGCGGTTACGACGTTTTTCTGTTTTTTTGCCATACAGGAACTGTTGCTTACAGCTGCCGCATACCTCATCTACCATGGCATGGACAGTGCAGTGCGCCAGCGCTATGCGCTGATAACCGCGCGCAACGTATGGCTGATCGGCGGTGGCGCGCTTCTGGTCGGTCTAACCATTGGTGGCTTCGATTACTTTTTCAAGCGACTGGCGCAAGCGCGGACGCGCAAAGCGCTACTGTTGATCTTGCTGGTGGAAGTCGGCATTATCGCGCTGAGCCGGGTCGTCGCGGGATGAAGCCTCTAGCGCTCAAAAGGCGCCGAAGAAGTAGTATTCCAAAATGTTGCGCGTGAGCGGCGCGGCGATGGCCGAGCCTTCGCCGGAATTTTCCACCATAGTGACAATGGCGATCTGCGGATCTTTGGCCGGGGCATAGGCAATGAACCAACTGTGCGGCAGTTCGTCGTCGCCGGCGGCCTGCGCCGTACCGGTTTTACCGCATACGCCCACATCCAGCAGCGGGGAATAGAGAAACTGGTGCGCTGCCGTCCCGCCGTGGTCGCTGATGACTCCGCATAAGCCTTTTTGCACGATGGCCAGGTTATCAGGCGAAACGCGCGTATCGTTCATGACATCGCGCTTGGCGACCAACGCGCGCTGGTCGAGGATGCCTCGCTCGCGCACCAGCAAGGGGCGCAAGAGGTATCCGCCGTTGGCAATGGCGGCGTACAGGCGAACCATCTGCAAGGGAGTTATCTGTACTTCACCTTGGCCGATTGACAAGTTGACCGCAAAAGCGTAAGACCACGGCAAACCGGCGGTTTGCAAAACATTGTCGGGTGAGGGAATGCTGCCGCGCAATTCCGGTATGGCATTGATACCGGTGAGTTGGCCCAGTCCGAACTTGGCCGCGAACGCGGGCAGCAAATTAGGATCTTCCGCGTTGAGACGGAAGCCAACCTCATAAAAGAAGGGATTGCAGCTGTGGGTGATGCCCGTCTGCGCCGACATGCTGCCATGGCCGCCGGGCAGCCAATCGTAACGTGTATCGAAGCCGTGGGTCCAACTGCCGGTGCAATAATAGCGGGTCGATTCGTCGTAGACGCCGCTCTCCAGCGCGGCGATCGCGCTTAGTCCTTTCATGACCGAGCCGGTCGGATAGAGGCCTTGCGTCGCCCGGTTAATTTGAGGCTTTCGTTCGTCATCCGCTAGTCTTTCCAGCACTTTGTTTGCCGTTTCCCGCCCGACAACGGGAAATGGATTCATGGCATTCCCATCAAAGGACGGGTAGCTGACCATGGCCAGAATCTCGCCATTATTGAC
This sequence comes from Anaerolineae bacterium, assembly GCA_034420635.1. GTDB lineage: Bacteria > Chloroflexota > Anaerolineae > Aggregatilineales > Phototrophicaceae > UBA6055. The sequence continues at coordinate 12,465 of DAOULD010000121.1, forward strand.
GTCCATGACGACGACCGACGCTCCATAGGAGATCCTGCCCCAGGCGTTGGTACGATAGGCTTCGTCGAGTACTCGGATGATATTTTCTTGCAGCTTGGAGTCGACCGTGAGCCAGATGCTTTCGGGCACTTGTGAACCAACTTCGCTCAACAAGCGCAGGCGAACCCCGCTTGACGATACCAGGGACAGCTTGCCACCCGGGCGCCCAGCCAGGGTATCATTCCAGCTTGCTTCGATGGCCGCTTTTCCGATGATGGTCCCGGCGTTATATCCGATCGCTTCGAGCCTCGGGATTTGATCGGTATCCGGATAGCCGACATGCCCCAGGATATGGGGCATCAGCGTTCCGTTAACATAGCGGCGGGTGGCTTCTTGCTCGAATTCGGCGTTGCATGAGTTTTCGATTTTGTCGCCATGTCGGATATAAACCTGCGGCTCCAGGATACCGGCGTCAACCAGCCAGTCGGCGCCCGATCGCTGATCAAACAATTCGGTAAACTCGCTGACGGGCTTCTTCTGGGCTTCCGCCAGCAGTTGGAAGCATGCGCCTCTGTCGGGGATTTCGGCATTGTTGACAAATATGCGGACCATGCGACCGTATTGGTCGGCGAGCGATTCGCCGTTGCGGTCGTAGATGTTGGCGCGGCCGGGTATCTGCGGTTGAAACACCAGACGCGCGCCGTTGCCCATCTCGGCAAAGATGTCGGCCAGCGACCAGGCGACGCGCCATTGATTTACGCCGGGTTCGACGACGAGGTGCAGTCGGCGCTTGGGGTCGACGAAGGAACCGAGGATGCGCGTGCGGAAGGTCATCTGATACTGGAAAACGAGAACGCGCCCGTCAGTGGCGAAGAGCGCTTCCGCTTTGTATTCAAGTCGCTGAAATGTCATCGTGGACTGAGCTCGCTGGTACGCCAGGCGGAAGTCAGCGAGAGGCGTGGCTTCTTGCAGGCGCCCCGTCAGCAGGCGGTGCATTTGATTGAAGTTCTGTTCTTGCCAGGCGGTCAGGAAGGCATTGGCGATCTTGGCTGCGGATTCGAGATCGGGCGCAGCAGTGGGTCCCGCCCGTACAGTGGGCAGGGGAGCGGCAGAGTCCTCGACCTGAGGTCGACATCCGACCAAGACAAGTACGACCAGCAGGCTGCAAAAAGCCAGTCGATGCACGGTGCTTTTTATGTAAACTGCGGCGCTCATGCGACAAGCAGGCTTAATATTTTGCGTGAGCAAGGCAAACCTTTTCGCCGGCTACGCGCCGAGCGGCTCTGCTCGTTGATTGATCAACCTGCGGATAATGGTATACCCGAATAGGGATTAACGCTATAAGAAGTACATGATGATGATTCAGTCGGATCCGCTGACGACAATGTCGCTGATGCGCGCGTGCTCACTGCCATCTGCCGCGACGAGCCGAACCCCGGACTCTGGATCGTAGAATCCGCTGATCAGCGAATAGCGCCCGGCGGGGAGCTCCGCCGGCAAATGAAGTATGTAGTTGCGACCGAGCAGGATTTCGTTGGGATCATCCCATGTGGTAGTATCGCGTCTTTCGTCCCAGAGCGGAATGCCGTCGACCTGCGCCGCGATTCCTCCATCGCTAGTCAATAGATGATTGAAGACATGATGCGGCCTGGCGGTTGCGGCTTCTGCTTGCCAATAAAAGCGGAAAATCACCGTGTCGCCCGGGGCGAACTCCGCTCCGTTGATGTCGTAACCCTTGAATGCTATGGAACCCAACCGCGCTACCATTTCTTGTTGCATCGGATACAAGCTCAGCACGACCATACTCGGTCCGCGGAAGTTGGGGTCGGGCGGATAGCTCTTCAGCAGCACCGTCTCGTCAGGGAAATAGATGTCGGGGTTTTCCAGCATAGGCTCGTAAGGCGCGATGGCGTAGACTGCTCCTTTCTCTCGCCATACCTCTAGCGATTTTTTGAGAAGTCCCCACTGATTCTGTGCCAGAGGATAGTCATGCACACCTGTATAGCCGCCCCAGGCTCGGTTTAAGGTTTTATGGTTGGGGCTATTTCGGTCGGTGATGAACTTGCCCGGTACCAGCGATGTATCCATATAGCGCATCAAATCGTTGCGGCGGTCATGCAAGGTGAAGTTATGCGCCAGCGCATCCGATTCACGATATGCCGGCAGCAGGCTGATTGCCAGAAGTCCTGTTACGACGCTGGCTGGAAGGATCGCCTGCAGGCGCGGCAAAAATTGAGAACGGCGGAGGGGCAGGCGCGTTAATGCTTCTTCAAGCAATAATATCAAACCAGTCAAACCGAGGGCATAGAGTATCGCCAGCATTGCTCCCATACCGAAATATTGCCGCAGTTGAAATTCCCGCGTCGGCAGGATGTGCGTGCCAATCAGCCAGGCTAGCGCCGACAGCGACACTGTGAGCAGCGCGATACCGTTCACCCGCTGGCGATAGCGCCATAGCAGCCCGCCCGCTAATGTCACCGCAAGCCAACTGCTCAGTGGCTGAAATGTCAGCAGCAGCTTTGACAATCCCTCCCATAAGATCTGCGGCGTCGGCATGGTCAAACGCAGTTCAAGAACTGGGAAAAAGTGAATTTCCTCGGGCGCGTCCAGTGTTGGATACAGAACCAGCAGCCAGAACAGGAACACAGAAAAGCGCAGACAATTCCAAAAGGTCTGCTGCAGCGCGTCATGATGGATTGGCTGTGGCGACGAGCGGGTTATCAACGGAAGGAAAACGATGAACGGCGCGACAAAAATTGCCTGTGTCTTGAATGTGATCGCCAGCATGATGCTATAGGTCGCCGCGGTGCTGAAGCTGCGCCGTCCCTGTAAAGAGCCGACCAGCGCCAGCCAAATAGCCAGCAATGTGAAGAGCGTCAGATAACCATCCGGCAGCACAAAATGCGCCCGGTCGACGACCCAGGGATTGACGATCCAGATTGCCGCCGCCATCAGCCCGGTGAGCGGATGCGCGATCATCGCGCCGAGCAGCGCTACAAAGACGACAGCGAGCATCCAGGCGCCAATTGTAATCAAGCGCAGCGGCGGCAGCATTGTGCCATGATGCGCTTCGACGGGTTTGATGTGCTTGAGGAAGGGGTAAATCACAGCGCGCAAGCCCGGTGGATAAGATTCTCTGAAGACGCCCCGCGCATGGCCGAAGTCGATGATGTGCTGCGCTTCAAGCAGGTTTTGCGCCTCGTCGTGATGCTCGATGAAAGGCAGGCTGACGTTGTAGCCGCGCAGATACAGCCAGCTAGCGAGAATCAAAAGCAGGCCAAGCGCGAACCACCACCACTTCTCGCGTGGCAAAAAATATGGATTTTCTGTGTTAAACCTACTCAAGAGAAATGGCTCCCAGAACTGCAATTACAGGAGATTATCTCAATCGCGCTTTTCCATCCGATACCAGCTTGAAGCGACGCCTATCGCCGTATCTGTGCCCTGTCGCTGCCAGACCAGGCGCAGCCGAGGCGTGAAGAGACGCTCCACCTCGACCGGAGTCCAGCCCACCGTCGAATCGGGGCGGGGGTGACTGGCGTAAAGCATGAAAGCGCCGCCGATCTTGAGCATATGCGCAATCGCCTTGGCATATCCGGGCGCGGCATCCTTGTCGATGCAGTGACCGCATCCGATGTCGATGATGAGATCATAGGGCGGTCGCAGGACCAGCAACTTATCGAGCTGCGTGACATCGTGGCGGAACAGGCGACAAGTTTCGGCGGGAAACTGCTTTAGTTTGTCTCGGGCGAGGTCGATCGCAGCCCCCACGAAGTCGATGCCGTCAGCTTGCCAGCCCCTCTTGAGCAGATCACGCATGACCGTGCCGGTGCCGCAGCCGAGGTCAAGCGCATTGCCCGGCGGCAACTCAGACAGGATCTCAAAGATCTCCGGCGGCGTGACGCCGCTATCCCAGGGCATGTCGCCCGCCGCGTAGCGTACGCTGAAATTTTGAAATTGTTCTTCGTTCACAAGTTGGCGTCCCGCGTTAGGTGATTGGCACCATGTGAATGACGGTGACGCCGGCGCCGCCTTCGTTGTTTTGCCCTTGCGTCACTTTGCTGACCAGGCTGTGTTCGCGCAGGTATTGTCGTACCGCTTGACGCAGGCGGCCGGTGCCTTTGCCGTGGATGATCCTGCCAAAGGGTAGCCCCGACGTGTAGGCCGCGTCGACATAACGGTCGAGGATTTCCAGCGCTTCTTCCACGCGTTTGCCGCGGATATCCAGTTCCATGCCCGGCGACTCGACCGCTGGCGGCACAGTGTTGATCGGCTGGTATTCGCGTACATGACCGCGTTCTTTAGCCCGAATCTCGCTGCGACTGCGCTTGCGCATATCGGTGAATTTCGCGCGCACCCGCAAGGAACCGACTTGCACTTGCGCGCCCTTGTCATCAAGCTCCGCGATGACGCCCTCTGCATTGAGGGTGTCGAGAAAGACCGTGTCTCCAATTCGGGGCAGCCAGTCGGCGTCGTCGAGTCGCTGCACTTCTTCGGCGCCGTCAAGCGGGGCTTGGGTCCATTTCGCCATCTTTTCGGCGGCGGCTTGCAGCGCGATAATGGTTTGAGCGGGCATCCCGGCGGCGCGCAACTCATTGCGCATCTTGCGTAACTCCTTATTGAAGTCCGCCAGGTCTTCTTCGGCATGACGGCGGGCGGCGCGAATGACATCGCGGCGCTCGTCCTCGATCTTATCCAGGCGTACTTGCAAGTCGTCGCGCTGCCCGGCGAGTTCGTCCCTCAGCCGGTTAACCTCTTCGTGCTGGATACGAATGTCGGCGCGTGTGCGCTGGATCTCGTTGAGAAGATCATCGGCGGCCAGTTCTTCGGTCGCGACCATGCCCCGCGCGTCTGTGATGATTTCTTTGTTCAGTCCGAGGCGTTCGGCGATTGCCAGCGCGTTGGAACGACCGGGCAAACCGACGATCAGGCGGTAGGTGGGACGCAGCGTGTCTAAGTCAAACTCGACGCTGGCGTTTCGCACGCCTGAAGTTTCAACACCGTAGACCTTTAGCTCGGGGTGGTGTGTGGTCACAAGGGTCGTAACGCCTTTGCCCTTCAACTGGTTAAGCAGCGCCCGCGCCAGCGCCGAGCCTTCGGTAGGGTCGGTGCCGGCGCCAACCTCGTCCAGGATGACCAACGAGCGCCCGTCGCAGTGGCGCAGGATGTCGATGATATTGGTCATGTGCGAGGAGAAGGTCGAGAGCGACTGTTCGATGCTCTGTTCATCGCCTATGTCGGCGTAGATACCGCGGAAAACGGACAAGTTCGCTTCGTCGGCTGGGATGTGCAAGCCGCACTGCGCCATCAGGACCATCAATCCGACGGTCTTTAGCGCGACGGTCTTGCCGCCCGTGTTGGGTCCGGTGATCACCATAACCCAAGTGTCGTCGTCAAAACTGAGATCGAGCGGCACTACCTTTTCCTTGAGCAAGGGGTGGCGCGCGCCCTTCAGTTGTATTGTCGAGCCGGGGTGATTTGTTCCCAGCGGTCGCTGTTCAATCGCCTCCATCGCATCCATCGCGACCATCTTGGGCTGGATGCAGTTATGTTCCAGGGCGTAGCGCGCCTTGGCAAAGGTCAGGTCGAGATAGCCCAGCAATTGCACGGTGCGCACGATGCCTTCGCTTTCGCCGGCGACTTCTTCGGTCAGATCGCTGAGTATACGGCGGATCTCTTTTTCTTCGTCGATCTGCAGTTCGCGCCATTTGTTGTTGAGTTCAACGGTATCCAGCGGCTCGATAAACAGCGTGGCGCCAGACGACGACGAGTCGTGAACGATGCCTTTGATCTTGCCCTTGTGCTCGGCTTTGATCGGTATCACATAGCGGCCGTGGCGCATCGTGACGAGGGCTTCTTGCAGCTTGTCATGGTTGGCTCGATTGCTGACGATGCGGTTCAGCTTGTTTTGCAAGCGCTCGAAGGCGATCTTCAAGTCGCGGCGAATGATTGCCAGTCTGGCGCTGGCGGTGTCCTTGATTTCGGCGTTGTCGTCGATGGATTTCTCGATAGACAACTGGAGTTCGCCGCACTCTTCCAGTTCGTTCGCCAGGTCGGAAAGCAGGGGAAAGCTCGCTTTCAGACGCCCCAGGGTACGCCTAAGCGTCGTTGCCCGGCGCAAGGTATAGCGGATATCGAGCAGGATGCTCGGTTCGATGATGACGCCACGCTGAGAGCGAATGACCGGATCGCGAACATCGCGGGCGCCCTGTACCGTGATATTGGACTTTTCTTCGAGCAAAGCAAGGGCTTCAGCAGTTTCCCGCTGCCACAATTGCGCCTCTTCGATCTCAGTGGAGGGGTGCAGTTCGATGGCGAACTCCTCGCCGGCGCCGAAGGTGGTATAACGCGAGAGCTCTTGCAGGATCTTGTGCAGTTCCAGGGTTGCGATGGTTTTCTCGGTTATCATTTCTTCTGTATTCGAATTAGCAAGCGCGAAATTGGAGCCTTCGGCCAAGACGAGGCGCTTGCCATTGTATGGCAGGGCTGGCGCGATGTCAATAAAAGCAAATTTTGAGAAAGCAGGGGGCGAGTAGCGGTCATGATTGCGGCTTAGAGAGAGATGCCGCGCTTTTGCAGGAGGTCAAGCGCCTCAATGAGATACTTCGTTTCGGCATAGCGCGGCGCTGGTCCATAGCTCAGGCTCATAGGAAAGTCCGGGTCTTTCGCCAGCCCCGGATGCGCGACGATCTCGACCGTACCCGGCAATGAGGCGACGCGATCGGCGAATTCAGCCGGTGAACGCGAGATCCAGCCTTGTATTCCTGTCATGTAGTCGGGCATGGAGAACGCGTAGCGCTGCGATGGCGCTTGCTTGCGTGGCAAGATGCCATGTGGCGAGATCGCCGCGCGGAAGCTGTGCCCGCGGACCCATTCCACCTGGTATACCGCAGCCAATTCGTGCACGATTTCGCGCAGGATGGGCAGCGAATGAAAATGATGGTGGGTTGAGATATGCTGGGGATGCAGGCCGGCATCGACGAGGCGCCGCAATTGCGCGTCCAATTCATTGCGGATCCAGCGGATGGTGTCTTTGCTGAAAAACAAGCCGCGCAGGTACAGGCTGAACTTGTCGCGGAAACTGTGGTCGTCCTTAAGCAAATGCGCGTGGTGGGGACCGCGCCGGTCCACCGGGTATCCGTCAGTCAGCGTTAGATGCGCGCCGACGTCAAGTTCGGGACAGTCGCTGAAGCGTTCGAGCGCGTGCCGGTAACCCGGGAAATTGGTCATCACGCTGGCCGCGCTGATATAACCTCGTTTATGTAAGTCGTATGTGGCTTGATTGATGCCTTCGGACATGCCGCAGTCGTCGGCGGTGACGATCAGCCGCTGCATGGCGCGTGACCGTGCCTTTCTTGCCAGGTAGCCGCGAATTCATCGAGAACCGCTCGCTGCGCCGCTGTCAAATGGACAAATGGCCGCGCCTGCTTGATCTGTTCAAGGGCCTCCTGCGGCGCCAGTCCGGTCGAGATCAAAAAGGCGGCGACCATGGTTGGCGCGCGTCCCACGCCGACGGCGCAATGGATATAGACTTTGCCGCCGCGAGCGATCTCTTCGGCCGCGAACGCGGCGCCGCGGGACAAGTCGGCGACTGTGGGAGGTGTGTTGTCAATTGTCGCAAGGTGCAAATGTCGTTCCCCGGCAATGCCCGCGTCGATATCACTGAAGCGCTGCTCGCGCATGTTGATGATGGCGGTGATGCCGCGCCGCCGCATTTTTCGATATCCTCTGAGGCTATGCTGCCCGCCAAGATAGAGTTGCGGCCTCACTTCGCTCAACTGCCAGAGCGGCGCGCCGCTCATTTTTCGCCAGGTTTGATCGACGACGCGCAGCAGGATCGGCAAGGGTCCCGTTTTTGCCAGGCTGATGACTCTTGTGAGAGGATGTGGGGGCTTGGCAGTGGATTTCATAGAGCGCATTGTATCATATTTGCTTAGCGCTTTTGACGAGCGCGCCGTCTTTGTGTTAAGTTACAGGACACGCTTGAGGAAGGACATCAGATGAACCCGATACGGAGCCTGGCCGAGTATGCCGAGCCGCTCTTGAATTCGCCCTACATACTGCGCACGCGCCGCAATCATGGCTTGGAGCATGCCACGATTCATATTTTGAGCCGCGGCAACTACAAGCTGTCGGGGCGCAGCAGCGATCACGGATTCATTATCCTCGGCAATGTGCCCACCGATCGCGTCGAAAATGCCGTTAACGAAGCGCTGCAGCGCATGCAGTCGGGCGAGCGCAAGCTGGCTGTGCATCCCAATTGCGGCACGAATTTGGTGACGGCTGGATTCACGGCGACGGCGGCAGCCTGGCTCGGTTTCGCGGGCGGCGGGTGGCGGCGCGGATGGGAACGCTTCCCGACCATGATGGTGATCATGATGGCGGTCTTGCTCTTTTCCAAGCCGCTGGGCATGAGCCTGCAACGACATATCACCACCGAAGGCGACCCGGGCGATCTGCGCCTGCTCAGCGTCAAGCGCGAGACATTGCAGGCGCCATTCACCGGGCAACAGTTGACGATCCATCGCGTGCTGACGCAGCAGAGCTAAGCGAATTATGAGCGCGACGCCGCGGTTCTATATCTTCCATGGGGACGACAGCATCAGCCGCCAGGGGGCGCTGGCAAAAATGCGCGCCGCCATGGGCGAGGATGCGGCGCTCAACTGCAGTGAATTCGACGGGCGCGAGACGCCCGTGCCCGAGGTCTTGGCGGCGGCTAAATCCTTGCCGTTCCTGGCGGACAAGCGCCTGGTGATCGCCCGGGGGCTGATCAGCCACATCACGCGCAAAGGCGCCGGGCAGGCGGGCAAGCAAGCGACCAAGCGCTTGATTGATGAGTTGGCAAATCTGCCTGAGTTCGCGCGGCTGGTCTTGGTAGAAGACGAATTGCTCTCGGACAAGAACGCGGTGCTGAAAGCCGCCAGGGAATCGGGAACCGGGTACATTGGCGCCTTCAAAGCGCCGCAAGACTTGACCGGTTGGATTATGCGGCGGGCCCGGGCGGAATACGACGCTGAGATTAGTCCGGCGGCGGCGGGCGCCATCGCATCGGTAGTCAATGAAGATCTGCTGCGCGCCGAAAGCGAGTTGCACAAGGTGGTTTGCTATGTTGATGGCGAGCGCGACATCGGCGAGGAGGACGTTGCCGCGCTGACGCCTTATGTGCCGGAAGCAAACATTTTTGAGATGGTGGATGCCTTGGCAAACGGCGATGGGGAGCGCGCCCTGCGGTTAATCTATCTATCCCTGCATGATAATCCGAAAGATCCTGGTTTCAACTTGTATGGCATGATCGTGCGACAATTCCGCTTGCTGGTCATGGCGAAGGAACACCTGGATGCGGGCGGCTCGTCCCAGGCGCAGCCTATGGGACGGGCGCTGGGCGTGCATAGATTTGTAGCGGGCAAATTGGCGCCGCAATCGCGAGCCTTCACTTTAGAGCAATTGGAAAGGATACTGAAGCACTTGCAGCGCTTTGATCAAGATATGAAGACGGGCAGGATTGAGCCGCGGCTGGCGCTGGATCTGCTCGTTTCCAGCCTGGCGCGACAATAAGCGCCGGATCGCGTAAATCAAAGAGGAAGAACTGACATGCACAAGAAGAGTTGGCGCAGCGCGCCCTTACAGAAGATAAAAAGGATGGGGACGACATGATGGACAGTGCAACGAGTGAAGTTGCGGAAGCGAGTCTGGCGCAGGTTGACGTCAATGACTTGGTAGCCGATCTTGTGAGTTGGCGCGAAACCCTGGCGGATATGCTGGAGCAGATGCCGAGGGAAGCCTTTGAGCGTTTGTTCTTGCGGCTGCTGGGCGAGGACGGCATGGGAGAGATCGAATTGACCGGCGCCAACGATGTGATTGAGGGCATGGGCACAGTCGGCGGGGGCGGTTTCTTCTCTTTCCGCGTCTCCTTCAAGTGTATACGCGGCGGCGGGCGCATCAGTTCGGGCGAGATCGACGATTTCCGCCGCGAGGTCATGGTGGGTCGAGCCGATCGCGGCTTGCTGATCACCACGGGCAAGTTCACGCAGGAGGCGGAATTAAAAGCGGCCAGCGACCGCGCGCCGGAGATCAGGCTGATCGATCGCGAGGAATTCATCGACAAGTTGAAGGAGTTGAAGCTGGGGCTGGTGACGGAGCAGGTGGTGGTTGAGCGGGTTGTGATCGACGAAGCCTGGTTTGCGGGAGTGTAGTGAGCATATCGACTGAACGGACATATCTTGAATTATGTTGGCATAGGGTTACGAAGTTGACTGAAGAGGTTTGACTTTACGGTGGCGGAAACCGACGCATTGAACTTTGAAGGCAGTTTGTCTACTTTGGAAGAGAGAAGTAACAGTCAAGCGACGAAAGAAGACTTGACAAACCTGAAAGCCGATCTGATCAAATGGTTTATCGGTACGCAAATCGCGCTCGCCGCTTTGATTATCTACCTCCTTCAGTGAAACCGGCTTAATCTCGCTTTTTGTCATATAGAGGGAATAGCAAGAAATAGAAGCTGCGCGCGACGGAGCAGATTGTGGTCGAATGTGTTGTGATTAATAAGAAGTGGTTCGAAAGTTTGTAGTGTATCGGAAAGTTCAAGCCAATGTCTGATGTATTCATTCCACGAATCAACGAAATGCTAACGCCAACCGTTCTAGCGCTGCATAAGCTGGGCGGGTCTGGCACAAATCGAGAAATCCATGATGAGGTGGTTGCAATACTCAGTTTATCTGATGAACAGATTCAAAGTCCGCATAAACCAGGCAGCAGTCAGACAGCAATCAATTATCGATTAGGCTGGGTTAGAAACAGGCTGAAACATTATGGCTTGCTGGAAAACACGGGAAGCGGCGTGTGGGCGCTGACAAAGCAAAGCCTAGTTACATCGGCAGTGGACGAGCATGATTTGCAAAAGGCAGTCCGCGCGCAGATTGCGGCGGGTAAGTCGCAGCACAGGGAAAACAGTAACCGCGTCGCTGATGATGCTATCTTAACCGGTGAGGAATCGGAAACTTTTGATGAACTTGTCGAATGGCGTGACGAACTACACGAACTATTGCTTCAGATGGATCCATCCGCATTTGAACGACTTTGCCAGCGCCTTTTGCGCGAAAGCGGATTCACCCAAGTTGAGGTCACTGGACGAAGCGGCGACGGCGGCATAGACGGCATCGGCGTTCTGCGGCTCGGCGGTTTCTTATCGATCCGCGTACTTTTCCAGTGCAAACGATACAAAGGTTCGATTGGTGCTGGCATTGTGCGTGACTTCCGCGGCGCTATGGTCGGCAGGACTGACAAAGGTCTCATCGTCACTACTGGCAATTTCACGCCTGCCGCCCAACGCGAAGCCACACGCGATGGCGCGCCGGAAATCGATCTTGTCGATGGCGAGCAATTGATTGACAAGCTGAAAGAACTGTCGCTCGGCGTCGAGACAGAAGAAGTTATCGTCGAGCGCGTCACAGTTGACCCTGACTTCTTCAATAACATCTAAGCCTCACTTCAACCGCCAGGGCAAGCCAGCCACCAGCAGAATCACCTCATCGGCGCGCTCGGCGATGCGCTGATTAGCCCGCCCCAGCATATCCCGAAATAGCACACCCAGCCGGCTCGGCGGCGCCACGCCCATGTCCGTACCGGGGAATCAGTGTATAGCAAGACCTTTAGCAGGGATAGACATTTTCAGATGCTGTCAGTGGACAAGTCGAATGGTTGATTCGGGAACGTGATACACTTACGGTCAGTTCAATCTGCCGGGAGCGTTTCATTATGCCTGTGGTCATTTCGTTTTTGCGCGGCATCAATGTTGGCGGGCACAAGAAAATCAAGATGGCTCAATTGCGCGGGCTTTACAGGTCGCTGGGACTGCGCGATACGCGCACGATCCTGCAAAGCGGCAACGCGATTTTCCAAACGGATGAGATGGACCTTGTCCTGGTACAAGCCAAAATTGAAGGGGGCATTCGCGATCAGTTCGGCTTTGATGTGCGGGTGATGTTGCGGGGGACGGCGGATTTCAGATCGATCTTTGATCGCCATCCTTTCACCGCTGAGCAACTATCCGAGCCGAGAAAAATCGCAGTCGTCTTTTTGAGTGGAGCGCCCAGCCTTGAAGCTGTTGAATACCTGCGCGAAAACAACCCGGGGCGCGAAATAATCTGTGCTGATGGACAGGAATTATTCGTTTTCTACATCGACGGTCAAGCCAGGTCTAAACTGGATAACAACCGCATCGAAAGGGCGCTCGGCCTGCAATCTAGCGCTCGCAACTGGAATACCTGTCAAAGGCTGCTGAAGCTCTTGGACGAATACGAGCCTTAGCGGATTTGCCGAACGTAGCGTCCGGCATTCTCCCGCAGGCGCTTCCAGTCTCGGTCGGCGACGGCATCGTTATTGATCAGTGACGAACCGACGCCCACGGCGAAAGCGCCGAGATCGAGAAACTCGCGTATATTGTCGGCATTGACGCCCCCGGTCGGCATCAGGCGCAGGTGGGGCAAGGGCGCCATGACATCCTTGATATAGCGCAGCCCCAGGTGATTGGCTGGAAATATCTTAACCACGCTGGCGCCCCATTCCCAGGCTTGCTGGATTTCAGTCGGGGTGAAGGCGCCGGGCATGGCCGGGAGGTCGCGCTCCGCGCAAGCCGCGATGACGTCGCGCTTGCTTACCGGTGATACCACAAATTGCGCGCCGGCATCGGCGACCGCGCGTACCTGGTCGGGCGTAGTTACGGAACCGGCGCCGATGGCGACTGTTTCGTCGACTGACTTGCGCATGGCAGCTATGGTCGGGACCGCGTCCGGATTGGTTAAGGTAAACTCGATGGTGCGTATGCCGCCTTCGACCAGCGCCTCGGTGATATGCCGCGCTGTCGAAAGATCGTCCAAGCGGACGATGGCGACGATCTTGTGCTTCTCCATATTTTCGAGAACATTCATCGGCTGGCTCCGTTTTTGGCAAGGCCGGTCAATTATAGCGCGACAGCGGACCTCGCTCGATAATGATCTTGATCAGTTTGGCGGCGGTCCAAGCCGCTCAATCGTCAGAGAAAAAGAAGTCTGGATCGAAACCTTCCGGTAAATCGGCGAGGCCGAGTTCCCGGCTCGCTGGCAGCATTGGCGCGTTTGTAGCAGTCTCGGAATCGCGGGTATCCCGCATGGCGTCGTCAGCATCGCCCCGGTTGGCGGCCGGGGACCTGGTGCTGGCGTAATTGCCAGCTCGGAACGAATGAAGCCAATTCGCTGTCACGGTAGCGATGGCTCCCAAACCCAAAAACAATGCGCCAGCGTTAAGGACGAAGCCGACTACGGGCAAGGAAGTGAGTATCGCTAGCGCGATGACCCCTGTGGCCAGGGAAATGACCCTCATGCGCTTTGGCGAATCTTGACCGAAAAGAAAGCGTAGAATCAGGCGGCCGGTGCCCATGGCGATGACGGCGCGCGCCACAAAAATCGCGGTAAAGTAGAATACGCCGATGACCCCGACGTCGATCAGCGCGAGTAAGCTCGCGGCCACGATCAAGACACCCTCAAGTTGTAAAAGCGCCAGGATCAGTATGATGATGGTGGTCAGCAGCAGCAGCATCAAGGCAATCGGAAAAGACAGGATGAACAAGAGCATCCCGATGACAAGGCTCGAGAAGGGTCGCCAGCGTACAGCAGTCAAAGGCGACTGGAAGGGATTGGAGGCTAGCGCGAGACCCAGCAATCCAACAGTGAACAGAACCGCGATTTCCCGGAGAAAGCGATCCAGGAAGTGATTCAAGGTACCTTCGTCCGGCACGGTCTGGATGATCGCCGGCGTCGTCGAATGGTATTGAACTTCGCCTTTGACATTGCCTAGAATGTTCCCTTCCACTGGACCGGAATAGCTGAGGTCCCCGTCAATGCTCCCGTTCCGGTCAATGGTCAAGCCGGGTACAGCCGCTTTCAGTTCAATGTCCAGCGGCAAGAGCAAGGTCTCCAAGTCCGAGGCGTCGGATTCGGGGTTGCCAACGTTTGCGTAGACGTCCCCCTTGATCGTATTGTTGAGCACGAAGGCGGATCCCCAGTAGCTCACTTCGCTGTCAATCGCGCCATTGACGATAAACTGATAACCGATACCGATGACTTGATGCGGAATATGAACGCTGGCGCCCACCTGAGACGATAAGGCAGCGAAGATGAGTTGGCCCCCGATTGGCTGCGCCCGCGTTCCCAGCACATTTAAGGTTAAGCCGACGTAATGCAAGTCGCGCTGGATCGTGCCGGTCACATCCAGCTCCAAGCCCGCGAGGTAGACATTTTGGCCGATCTCGCCCGAGATGCTGGCGCGTAGTGCGATGCCGATGAGATTGCCTTCGACGCGTCCCTCTATTTGTAGATTCTGGCAAAATGCCAAGAGCGACCCTTCGACAACCCGGTCGGCGGCGATCGTGCAATTCTCGCCTTGAATCATTTCTCGAGCCTGGACGACGCCGGTTGTCAGCAGGCAAAGGAGCGCGGCTGCCATGAACAAGCGGAATGCCTTGCGCATGGTTCTCCGTTTCGGTAGGGTAGACCTTATGTGTCATTATAGCCTAGTCCTATGATTCACTGGGGCTCGCTTATCTCGCCAAATGGCTGATTCAGGAGCGAAAGGCGCTGGCGCGAGGGACCCGGAAATAATGCGATTCAGATTGACGGCATCGCGACAGTTGAAGCGAATTTCCTTGCTGTGTCTTGCCGCAATCGTCGTCTCGCTCATTGTATTGGCTTATCTGTTTTTGCCTCCCGTTGCGGAGGTCAAATTACCTCGGACTGACCTGCGGCTGGCGGTCTGGATGGGCGTGACCTGGTCGATGGACGACCATGCGCCCGGCGAAATACGGGATTTGGCAAATGAATTGCTGGCACGAAATGTTGACGATGCCTATATCTATGTCAGCTATTTGAGGGCGGATGACAGTTTCAACTTGACGTATGGACAAGCCAAAGCCTTCGTCTCCCAGATAAAACAACAAGCGCCGGGCTTGCGCCTGCTGGCTTGGATCGGCGTTCCGGTTTCGATTAAGCGAGCCGACGGTACGACCAGCCCCAACCGATTGGGTTCGGCACGAGTCCGCGAACAGATCGCCCTGTTCTCGCGATTTGTAGTCGAAGAACTTGGTTTCGATGGCCTTCACTTGAACGCTGAAATGATCGCCGACGGCGATCCCGCGTATCTGCAATCTCTCGATCGGATCCGCAAAGAGCTGCCGCCGGGGACCTTCCTTTCTGTGGCGGCTCATCCCTTGCGTCCGGTGAAACCCGTGACTGCTCTGCCTTATCCGGCCCTTGCCCATCATTGGTCACAAGATTATCTGAAACAGGTCGCCCAAAGGTCGGATCAGATCGCGCTCATGGCTTATGACTCTGGTTTGGTTTTCCCCCGAGACTATCTTAATTGGGTGGCGTATCAGACGGCGGCAAGCCAAGAAGCGCTTCAAGACGTCGACGCCGAAGTGCTCGTCGGCCTGCCGACCTCGGAAGAATGGACGCCATCGCATCAAACACAGGCGGAAACGATTCGCATTGCCTTGAATGGTTTGCGCGCCGGCATTTCGGATCGTCTTGACGGCATCGGGATTTATCCGTTTTGGGAGACGGATGCCGGTGAGTGGGGGCTGATTGATTCCAGCCTGGGAAGATGAAATCAATCGGCGTCAATTGGCCTGCGCCTCGCCTTCCTGTAGATCAGGTTATGCCGACGGATTGTAGTCAGGGTGCATTGGCGTCCAGATGGGATAAAAGTCGTCCCAGGGCGGCGTCTCGTTTGCCGGGCGCAAGGCAAGGATCTGCCCTCCGGTCAAGCTGATGTAAATCCATCCGTAGTGATTGACCGCGACAGCCAGCGGCTGCTGCGGGTAAATGCCCCAGCCGAGCTCGCTTAAGGTGATGTACTGGCGCCAGAAGTATCCCTCGCCGTCGTATGGCACGTAGGCTTGCCTGGTGCTTTCAATGCGAAAAGGCAAGAGCAGCGTCGCGCCCAAGGGCTGATCCTGGTCGTCAAAGTTGAGCATCAGCACTTTGTAGCCGACGAAGTCGATCTGCGTCGGTTCGCCACTGAGGACAACGACGAGCGTATCGGCGGTCCCGGTCAATGTGTCATAGGAATATGCCGCCAATGAGCTCGGCCGCGCGCCCGCCCCGAACAGGACACGGGGGGGCGTACTTGATGCGCAGTCAAACTGATCAAGCGCCAGGTTGACAAGGTCTGCCCCCAAGCAATAGGGAAAGCCGTACCATGCGCCCGTTTCCACTCGGTTGACTTCGTCGACCGCCTCGTACCGGTAACTTCGCGGCGCGCTGTCCAAGGTCCACAGCTTGCCGCGATAAAACTCAAGATCCGCCGGACGCCGAAAGCCGGTAGCGATGACCTGCCTGTCCGCGCCGTCGAGGGTCATACTGAGAATAGCGCCGCGTTCCGGCTCGTCAAATTCGCAATTGTCGCAGGGCGCGCCGACAGCAACATATAGACGCTCGTCTTCGCCAACGACCAATCCGCCTACGGGAAAACCCGAGCCGACCGGGAGATCGCTCACGATCGTGTCAACTGATCCACCAGCCGAGATACGGTAGATGTTGGAGCCGCCCGACACATAAAGATCGCCCGCATGATATGTCAAGCCGTTGGGCATGTTCAGTTCTCCAGCGAAAGTTCTCATGGTATCGGGCAACTGATCGCCGTCGGAATCTTCAATTATCATGACTTGGCCGGCCAATGGGCGCGTAGCAAAAAGCGAGCCATCGGGCGCGGCCTCCAATGCGGTGAACGAGAATGGCTCTATTTCGGAATTGTCAATCACGCTCTCAACGCACCAGCGCAGATAATCGACGAAAAGCGCGCCAGTGATCACACGCGGACGTTCCGAACACTTGCCAAGCTCCGGCTGCTGCGCTTGGACGGAACTAAACGCATGCGGAAACAGCAGGGTTAGCGCGAGCGCCGCCGCAAAATAATGAACCAACATGACGCGCGAGCGCCGCGGCTTACATACACATGATTGTGTCAATAGCGCAGCGAAAGGCATGTCAAGCCACCATCCATCTTTCGGAACTCGCTCATGTCGAGGGCGACAACGTCGTCGTAATATTCTCGCGCCGCAGCGAAGGCATTCGGGCAGCCAGCGGCGACAAAAAGCCTGTCGTTGATCGGCATGACATCAGCTGCAAAACCCTCTTCCGGCGGCAAGGTGATGACTCGAGCCCAGGACAGGTCGAAGTCGGTTTTCAGGGCGGGGTCATGTATCAGGACATTTGGCGCCAGTTCAGTCAGTCCACTTTTGAGATGTAATACACCGGAGAAGGGCACGGCGTCGACGCGGATATCGCATTTCACCGTTCTCAGCGCCCGTCGTAGCGCCTCTACGCCGGTTTGATTGGTTCGCTCGGATAAGCCGACCAATACACGGTCGGCGCAGATTAAGACATCGCCGCCGTCAATTCGGGCATCGGGCGGCGGAAGGATGACGCGCAAGCCCGCGAGATACGGCTCCAGAGATCCGCCTTCATTTTCTCGCGTCGGCTCCCCGGAACGGCAGCGGAAGGCCAGATCATGGAAGATCACGAAGGGATCTTCGACGAAATGGCCGTCCGGGAAGCGATCATCGGCGGGCAAAACGGCGACGTCGAGTCCGCAGTCTCGCAGGGCTTGCAAATAGGTCTCGAATTGGCTCATCGCCAGGTCATAGTCCGGTGCGCCCAGATGCGCGGAGAGCGTCACGCCGGAGGCGAAATTCGGCGCCGGATAGCGCGCCAGCGCGCGAGTGAAGGGGGGTAGCAGGGGCCGCATCGTCCCTATGATCTCGATCCTGATATCTGACGTTTGCCATCTTAACCTAAAATCGGGCCAGGATAAGTATTGATTCATCGGTGTATGCGCTAGTGACATCGCAAGTCTTGGTTCATCTTTCGTTGATTTGGCTATAGAATGAAGCGGCAATTCAGCATTTCGGTAACCTGATGTTTCAGAACCCCAAATATGAACTGGATGTCGAGGAACACCGCGACCAGTTGATTCCCCTGTTGAAGGTGATCCTGGAGTCGCCAAAGCGCCTCAGTTCGCGCGAGCATCAGCAATTGATGCGACGCTATCCCAAGCCGGCCGGCGAGGGATTTTACAGCCTCGCCAATTTGGTCGACGCCTGGCGCGTATTTGCCGGGCAAGAGGGCGTTCCGGCATACGACGAGGGCTTGCTGCACAAGCTACGGCGCAAGCCCGTGCGCACCTTGTCCGGCGTCACGCCGGTGACGGTGCTGACCAAGCCTTTTCCTTGCCCGGGCACTTGCATATTCTGTCCCAACGACGTCCGCATGCCCAAGAGCTATCTCGCCGATGAACCAGGCGCTCAGCGGGCGGAAAAAAACGCCTTCGACCCGTATCTGCAGACCTATATGCGCTTGCAAACCTATCACAACCTGGGGCATTCGACCGACAAAATAGAGATCATTGTTTTGGGAGGCACCTGGTCCTTCTATCCAGAAACCTATCAGATCTGGTTCGTCAAGCGCATCTTTGACGCCATGCACGACTTCGGCAAGGGCATCGATGGCCGCGCGGAAGTCGTGGCGGCTTTGCGGCAAAGGTCGATGTTCAGCGGAGAACAAGTCAGCAACGTGGTCATTCAGGGCGTGGATATGCCGGCGTCTTACAATCAGGTTGTGCAGAATATCTATGCCGATGAGATGTATCGCTCCCGTGGATTGGTGGACGAGATCATATCCGGGGAGCGCGAAAGGTCAGCCGTCGATGAATACGCGACCTGGAAAGAACTGGAGGGGGCTCAGCGCGAAAACGAGACTGCTCCGTGCCGTTCCGTCGGACTGGTGATAGAGACGAGGCCGGATCATATCAGCGAAGACGAGGTGATACGTATCCGTCGATTGGGCTGCACCAAAGTTCAGATCGGTTTCCAGAGCCTGGACGATCGCGTTCTGGAGATGAACAAACGCGGTCATGACCTTGCCGCCACACGGCGGGCGGTCGAACTGCTGCGCAAAGCCGGTTTCAAGATACACGCCCATTGGATGCCGAATCTTTATGGATCGTCGCCGGACGCGGACCGCGCAGATTTCGAGAAAATGTTTGACGATGTGGATTTTCGCCCGGATGAACTCAAGATCTATCCCTGTTCGTTGATTGAAAGCGCCGAATTGATGCAGCGATATCAGGCGGGTGATTGGCGACCCTATGGTCATGACGAGTTGCTCGATTTGCTGGTCGATTGTTTTGAAATGACGCCGGAATACTGCCGGCTGACGCGGGTCATCCGTGATATTCCGGGCACGGACATCGTCGATGGCAACAAGGTGACCAATTTCCGCCAGTTGGTCGAGCGCGAGCTGGCGCGTCGAGGCGGCAAGAGCAATGACATTCGCGGGCGTGAGATTCGCCGGGATCCCGTGAGCGATGGCGACTTGCGCTTGGATGTAAGCGAATACAGCTCCAGCATTGGCGACGAAGTCTTCTTGCAGTACATAACTGAAGAGCGGAAGATCGCCGCCTTCTTGCGCTTGTCCCTACCCGATGCCGGCGCAGCGCCGCTTCTGGAAGAATTGAGCGGTTGCGCCATGATCCGCGAAGTGCATGTCTACGGTTTGTCGCTGGGGTTCGGCACGGCGATGACGGGGCGGGCACAGCATCTGGGGATGGGCAGTCGATTGATTGAGAAGGCGGCAGAAATCGCTGTGGAGCGCGGGTATGCTCGTCTGGCTGTCATCTCCGCCATCGGCACGCGCGACTATTATCGGGCGCGCGGCTTCCAGGACGGCGAGCTTTACCAGATCCGTAATCTTGCCAATTGGACACTGCGAGATATGACCAATCGGCTATAATAGACGGGCGGACTCCGTCAAACGAATCGCCGTCTAGGGTCCGCGATCATAGTCAGCGCTATTGGGTTGAGAATCTCGAACCACTGTGAAACGCGAAGAGTGGGGTAACTTGCGCAGCTACGCGTGGATAATCTTGTTGCTCTCATTGAGCTTGGCAATTACCGCGCCTGTGATGAATGTCGCTACAAGAGAATCGGGGGATTTTCAGAACCATTACCAACGCGCTCTCCAATTACCAGATACGGTGACACATCGCGCTATCGGCCACGTACTGTTCCACGCAGTTGTGAAGGTTTACCGGCAGCTAATGCCTGCCGCCTCCCAAGAAGCCCTTCTGCTCGCAAGCATATTGACATTTATGCAGCCGCTTCCCGTGATAATATTCCTTTTGCTGAAAAAGGCGTCCAGGGAGATCTTGCCGAACATTGTCGTAGCTGTACTGGCTCTAGCATTGACAGTAGCGGCGCCTGTCACAATCTGGATCGAAAATCCAGATATGATTGGTTACATCAATTCCATCGTCTATCACAATCCCACACTAATCGCTCTCCGCCTGTTTGTTATCCCGTTGTCAATCATGTCCCTTTGGGCAATCAACATGCGAAGCTACCACGATTTCAATCAGCGTTTTTTCTGGCTTCTCGCGACCGCCGCTGTCGTGATGCTGGCGACCTTGAGCAAGCCGAGCTACACGATTGCGCTATTTCCGGGTTTGTTCGTGTTCGCGCTTTGGCGACGATTGAAAGGGGGCACGGTTGATTGGGTCTTCATGATTTGGGGCTTGTACATTCCCGGTAGCATTGTACTTGCAATTGAATATCTGTACGTATTTGAAGCCGGATTGGAGCACGGCGGGACGATCATGATTGAACCGCTCAAATTGATGCGAGTCTGGGTTCCGACGATATGGCGTATCCCGATCCAGCTTGTCTTGTCGCTTGTATTCCCGATCGGGGTTTACGCGCTTTACTTTGACGCTGCCCGTAAAAACCTGTACTTGAACTTCTCTTGGATCGTGTTCGGCGTCGGAGCTATGTACAGTTACGCATTCTATCAACTTGGCCCGGGTTTTAAATCTGGCGATTCCTTGTGGTCTGGGTATAGCGCGGTATTCGTGCTAATGTTCGCATCGCTCTTGTTCCTCGTCGAACAGCATGTACAAGGATTCGGTAACAAAGAGGTCAAGTTGTCGCGTAGAGGCTTGCGGTTATTGGCTCGCTCTGGAATCGCCGTTTCAATATTTGCGATTCATGTATTGTCCGGTTTAGCCTATTATATTCGTTTTCTTGATTACACTCTGTATCCTAGATGAAGACAGGTCGCTCAGATTCACCGGCAAATAGCGCGAATTGTACCCACCCTATTTTTTGCCATTATGGCGAGCAAATAACTTTTAGGGAGTGGGAAGCGGATGAGAACGATCGACGTCATCCAGGGCAGCGGCAATCGCAATCAAAGCTTGCGCTTTTTAATGCTGATGATCATTGTAGGCACCTTTCCATTTTACTGTTTGGGCGTCATCATCATCGGCAGCGCGCCGGCGGACAACGTCCAACCGATAGCCTCGCCGACCGAGCGCAGCAACGCGACATTCACGCCCTTGGGCGGTGATCAGGTAGCCTGGTTGAATGCCACCGCCAGTCCAGTGCGCATCCCTTCTATCACCCCACTCAGCATTTTGCAGCCGACTCCGCGTCAGTTCATACCTCCGACGGCGCCGCCGACCGAATCATTCGCTGAGCAGACACTCGTCATCGCCTCGCCGACGGTCGTCGAGGCGTCGCCCACCCGACCGACCGGGACTGTCGGTCCGGCGGATTCTGACAGTGACGGCTTGCCTGATAACGCAGACAACTGCCCTGAAGAATTTGGTTATGCGGGCAATGCGGGCTGCCCCTATCCCGATGACCCGGACCGGGACGGTATCCGCGCTGATGCGGATCTTTGCCCGAATGAGTTCGCGCCCGACAGTCCCAATGGCTGTCGCGATTTCGACGATGATGGTTTGGATACATCACAAGACGATTGCCCCGAAGCGGCAGGTCCTTCCTCTAACCGGGGCTGTCCCTTGGACGATGCGGTAGCAGGCGGTTAAACCGGTTATCCATCCTTGCCGCGACCGCTATTGTTTATGGCTTGACGAGCGTCCACATCGAAGCTGTGGATCATCCGGTTTTGGACACCTTCGCGCCAGCGTCAACATGCGGTATGATTAACCTAATCGAGAAAATGAATCTAAGGAAACGCCAATGACGCTGCTTGAGAAAGCCAATGCAATGCAAGATCAGTTGGTCGCGTGGCGGCGCGAGATCCACATGCGCCCCGAGCTCGGCTTTGAAGAAATACGCACATCGCGATTGGTAGCGGATTCGCTGCGCGAGATGGGTATCGAAGTTGAGGTCGGCGTTGCCGAGACGGGCGTGGTGGCGCGCATCGGCGAGGGGCGACCGGCTGTCGGCATCCGTGCCGATATGGACGCTTTGCCGATCCAGGAAGCCAACGACGTGCCCTACAAATCTCAAAGTCCCGGCTTGATGCACGCCTGCGGCCACGACGCTCATACCTCGATCTTGCTGGGTGTTGCAAAAGCGCTAAATGACCTGCCCGAAAAGCCCGCTGGAGAGATACGCCTTTTGTTCCAACCGAGCGAAGAGAAATGGCGCGACGAAGACGGCCATAGCGGCGGAAGCCTCATGGTCGAAGAAAAGGCGCTCGATGGCTTGGACGCGGTGATCGCTTGTCATGTCGACAGCAATACGCCCGTGGGCGAGGTGCAGGTGACCGACGGGTTTTCGCTGGCGGCGCCCGATACCTTTGACGCGATCATCTACGGCGAAGGCACGCATGGCGCTGCGCCTCACAACGGACTCGATCCGATCTGGCTGGGGGCGCAGGTAGTGAACGCGCTGCAGGCGATCCGTTCGCGGCGGCGCGACCCTACCGAGCGTTCGGTGGTAACAATCGGCGCGATTCACGCCGGCGCGGCGCATAACGTGATCCCCAACGAGGTGGTCATGCGCGGCACAATTCGTACTTTTGAGCAAGAAGCGCGCGAGGAAATTCATCGCCTGGTAGAGGAAGCCTTTGCATTGGCGCGTCACTTTGGCGGCGACTATGAATTGAACATCTCGACCGGTTATCCGGCGCTTTACAATGACCCGGCTGTCGCCGAATTGATTCGCGGAGCCGGCAGGGACCTGCTGGGCGATGATATGTCGGGGAAAGGCGCGCCGATCATGGCGGGCGAGGATTTCGCCTTTATGACACAGAAAGCGCCGGGCGCGATGATGCGTCTGGGCGCCAAGCTAGACGAAGTAAACCGCCCCCATCACAGTCCCATATTCGACATCCACGAGAGCTGTTTGTCGGTCGGCGTCGGCGTGTTGGCGGAAAGCGCCCTGCGTCTGTTGACTCAGCATGGCAAGTAGACTAACTATATGCTCGGTTGGCGCAGTTGACGTTCGCGCATGCTTTCACAAGCCAGCTTGACGTCGGTCTCAAGACTCATCAATTTGCGGCGTATTGACAGGTTTCTGGTTCACGCTCGGCGCGCCAACGCGAGCCCGCCCAGGGCATAACAGAGTCACACACTGCAATGATTATCAGTCGATCATTCTTTTCCTGGTTGCTGGCTCTCTTTGCGATGGTTCCTTTGAGTCTGATCCCTCTTGCCGGGTTCTTCAGCCGCATGAAAATTGATGACTTCTGCGTTGTCGCCGCGGCACAGCGCCATGACGCCTGGGGGACCATGCTTTACCATGTCAATGCCTGGAGCGGCAGTTATACGCGGTTCTTCCTGATCGGCTTGCTGGGCCCGTTGGATCACTGGGCGACGGCTTTCGCTCCGCTCTTGATCGTCACGCTGTGGTTTTGCAGCCTGAGTTGGCTGATCTACGAGGGACTGATTTGCCTGGGAGTCAAAACTTCGCGCCGGGCGGCTGCGATCGCCCTATCGGCCTTGGTTGTCTCCGCGACAATCTCCGCGTTTCCATCGGAAAGAGCCATTTACTGGTACGTTGCCAATACGGCTTATGCCTTACCTTTCGCGCCGCTAAGCGCCTTTCTGGCGCTGTCCATTCGCGTTGCGCGCCAAGGAGCGGTTACGCGCAAGGCAATGGCAGCAGGAGCGATCATCTGTTTCTTGGGCGCGGGACTGGCCGAAGCCTTTGTCACATTGCAACTCTGTTTTCTTGCCTGCTGTCTGCTTCTGGCAATCGTGTCACTGCGGGGTTCCGCGCGCTATTCCTTCGTTCTAATGCTGGGGCTTGGTTGGGCAGCAAGCCTTGCTAGTTTGATCCTGCAGTTGCTCTCGCCCGGCGTTATGAAACGCAGCCTGGCAGTGTCCCAGGATACCCGACTTCCGCCAGTTCGTTCGCTTCCTGACCTGCTGACCGGAACCGTAGAAAACACATTCGCGTTCTTGTCTGATCCGGAGATCACTGCCGGATTTCTGTTGTTGACGGCTGTCGGCATGTTTTACATGTTGACAAGGTTTACATTTCCTCTGATGAAACCGGAGGCGCGTCCTGCGCGTCTTTATGCGCCACTGCTCTGGCTTGGCATAATTGTACAATTGCTGTGCATGCCCGTCCTCTGGGCTTATGTCAGTGACGATCCCGAGTTGCTGGGGCGCTTCAGCGTCAGATATATGCCGTTCGTTCTTTTCAACATGATTACGATCGTGGTCTATGCCTTGCTCTTGTGGGGACGAATACCTGTAAACGGGCGGTTGATGCAGTACGGACCCGGGCTTCGAACGACGTGCAAGTTTCTGCTTGTCATTGTGTCTACCTTGCTTGCTTTGGAAATTACAGCCATACGGATTTATGCCTGGTTCTATCTTCTCTGCACGATTGGGCTATTTCTGGCATCGTTCGTTTGGGAGTCGCCAGCGGCTGTACCGCTTTTATCGTTGCGGCGCGGTGTTTTTGTCTTGATACTGTGTCTGGCGATCACCTGGTTATGCCAGGCATCAGTGGCGGCTACATTGCTGTTCGCGCGCGGCGAAGTCTTCATTCGCACGATGACCCCGGGACCGTACCTCATGATGATATCGGGCTTGGTTTGGGGCGCCTTTTTGGGATACTGGCTCAAAGGACTTTTGCAAGTTTCGGGATCGAAACGACTCTGGGAAACTGTAACGACGCTCGGCCTGGCTGCGGTAATTCTGGTATTGGGTTTCACTATGGTTCGCGACCAAGTTGAATTGGTCGCCCTGTATCAAGGTCATGCCAGACAATGGGATGCGAACCACGCGAGAATTCTCTCCATGCGTACGAGCGGAGAGTCTCCAATCGTAGTTGATCCGATGCCTCATAGCTTCGGCAACTACATGAGTGAGCGAGACGCCGCCTGCTACTATGGCGCGCCTGTAATCGTAAGTGAAGAGCGGTGATCTACGTTTCGTTCGTCTGTGCGATCTGAATCAGATTGCCGCAGGTGTCGTTGAAGATGGCAATCGTCACCATTTCCATTTCGGTAGGCTCCATAAAGAATTCCACCCCAAGTTCTTTCAGCCGATTGAATTCGGCCTGAATATCGTCGACGCCGAACATGGTCGCCGGGATGCCCTGCTCGAATATCGCCTGCTGAAAGGTGCTGGAGGCGGGATTTTCGTTGGGTTCCAGCAGCAGTTCAACCCCGTCGGGGTTCTCTGGCGAAACGACCGTTAGCCAGCGAAAGGCGCCGACCGGTATGTCGTGTTTTGGCTGAAAGCCCAGTATTTCCGTATAGAATTTGAGCGCCTTGTCCTGGTTATCGACTAGTACACCGGTGAGTTCTATGCGCATCTTGAATTGCCCTTCCATAGCTTGTCGTGAAAACTTTGTTGTGGCGAATCCATTTTCCCACTTGCTACACAATTGCGCAAGGTTTGCGATGAACGGTAGTGTATCGAAGTCGGTTGAAAAAGAAAAACTTAAGCACCGAGAACACCGGGGGCGCCGAGAAACGCGCGCAAACACGTCTTTTCTTTGTGTTCTTCGTGTCTTTGTGGTGAAACTGGATTTGGCTTATTTGAATTTCAACCGAAAAGGATACACTTCCAGCCCAAGTGCAGGACGGCGCTTCGGCGCGGATTATGCTATAATTCTCGCAATAGGCATAACAGTTTGTTGGTGGCGGGAATGATCATGAATCTCAGTCAAGAAACTAAGAATCTGATCGCGATGACTGCCCTGGTAGGGGCCATGGCGCTTGCTTTGAATGACGTAGCGCTCGACGGGAATGATCGTAATCTGCTTTCCTGGTCGGTTGGCTTGTTTTTTGTTTCCATCTTTTTCTGGCTGTGGATGCGCCGCGACGCGCTGGCCGAACAACGCGACGAGGCGATCAAGGCGGCGGAGGAAAGCGCCAACCGGGCAGAAGAGTTGGCGAAGCGCACGCAAGAAAAGTCGCAAATGGAACGCCAATCGGGCCAAGCAACAGCGACTGTCGACAGCCTTGAAGCCGATGATTTGACCAAAATATACGGAATTGGCAAAATTTTCCGCGAGATCTTGTACGACGCTGGCATCAAGACCTTCGATCAGCTTTCCAATAGTTCCCGCGAGGGCCTCATCGACGTTATCGTCGCGGCGGGCAAAGTGCCGCCGCCCGGCCTCGAGACCTGGCCGCAGCAGGCGGTGTACGCGTCAAAAGGCGATTGGGAGGGCTTGCGCGCCTACGTGAACGCGTCTTAGTCCCGGCTTTCGCGGCTGTCGCCGTGGTCATGCGGCAATGGCGCGTCCAGATTGTATATCTCTCAACATCTCTCTTGATCAAGCAATAGAAGCAACTCAGTCTGAGGACAGGGCATGCCCAAAGTTGCTCATATCATCCGCCGTCGTCATGCCCGCAAGCAGCGTAAGAGAGCCCAGAGCCGACGGGCCGCATTTTGGCTTGCGTTGATCGTGGGCGGCCCAGCCCTGATCTGTCTGTTGCCCTTGATTGCTGCGCTGGCGCTGGCCATTTGGCTTTATGCGCAAGCCGCGAGCGCCTTCCCGTCAACGGAAGCGCTTACGGTCCCCGACCCCGAAAGAAGTGTAACGCGTTTCTTTGATCGAAGCGGCGAGACTGTTATCTATACTGTACAAGATCCACTCGGGGAAGAGCGGCCTCCTGTGGCGCTGGAGGGGATTCCCGGTTTCGTCGGCGATCTTACCTTGGCCGCGGAAAATCAAGGCCGCGCGATCAACGCCAGTTCCGATCCCGCGCAAAGCTTGTTACAAGTATGGCGCTACATGTTGGGCGTGCCGGTCCTCAAGGAAACGGGCATCCTTGACCGCTTGGCGCAAAACGTCTTCTTGCCCCAAGCCCGTTCGAGCGGCTTGGACGATTCCTTGCTGGAGCTGGCGCTGACGGCCGAGAGCAAAAGGCGCTACGCCGCGGATGAACTATTGGAACTGCATCTCAATACGAATTACTACGGCAATGACGCCTTCGGTATTGAAGCGGCTGCCCGGGTTTATCTGGGTAAATCCGCGGCGGAACTTGATTTGGCGGGTGCGGCGCTTCTGGCGGCAATACCGCCGTCGCCGCGGCGGAATCCCATTGATGATGAACGGGGGGCGCGCCAAGCGGCTGCGGATCTGCTGCTGGAAGCGCTGAACTTGGGTTTTATCGACCGGGCGGCCTATGACGGGGCGTCGAAAGCGAGCGCCCGGATGACGATAGAAAAGTTCAATCGACTTCCTGAAATTGCGCCTGAATTCAACCTGTATGCCCGGCGGCAAGCGCAAATCATTCTCGACAATTTGGGTTACGATGGCGCTCGGCTTTTGGCGCGCGGCGGCTTGCGTATCACGAGCTCGCTTGATCTGGATCTCTACTTGCAGTCCGAGTGCCTGGCGCGTGCGCACTTGCAGCAGTTGCGCGGCGGCGCCGGCGCGGTGGAGACCCGGCGGAGCCAGGACGCGAAATGTATCGCGGCGCCTGAACTCTTGCCTTTCGCGCCCGTAGCCTCCGCTCCGGACAAGGTCACGACGGTGATACTGGACGTTGAAAGCGGCGCGATCCTGAGTATGTCGGGCAATGCTCAACTGGCGACGCGCCAGCCAGGGGTGGTTCTTCAGCCTTTCGTATATATCGAAGGTTTCCTGCGCCGGCTGTATACCCCGGCAACCATGGTATACGATATTCCGCAGGTGTATCCCGGACAGGCGGATGGGCTCATTTATACGCCAGCCAACCCTGATGGGCAGTTTCAAGGTCCTTTGAATCTACGCGACGCCATGGCCGCTGCCTTGCTGCCGCCAGCTGTTCAAGTCGCCAATAGCCGAGGAATGGGGCAAGTCATTCGCACTGCCCATAGACTGGGATTCAATAGTCTGGACGAAAACCGCATCAACATCGATATCCTCGAGCGCGGCAGCGCGGTCTCTGTTCTGGATACGGGTTATGCCTACAGCGTGCTGGCGGCAATGGGCGTGATGCGGGGCCTGCCGGCCGAGCCCATTGGCGCCGGTTATCGCGGGCAAGATCCTGTCGCTATCTTGAGGATCGCAGACGCTGAGGACAACCTGCTTTGGCAATACGCGGGCTCGCAGGAGCGATCGAACGCGACTCCCGTGATCGAACCGAGCCTGGCATATTTGGTCAATGATGTCCTGGCCGATGAAAGATCCCGACAGCGCATTCTGGAAAGGGCGGACGAAGCGCTGCAAGTTGCGGAGCCCGCCGCTGTTATTGACGGTTTGAGCGCCGACCGGCGTGACAGTTGGACAGTTGGATACACGCCACAGATTGTGGTGGCTGTGCATGTCGCGCGTGAAGATGGAGCCTCGATGGATCTGGAACACTACGATCGCGCGGGTTCGGCGCCGATTTGGCGAGCGCTGTTGGATTATGCGACCGCTAGAGACGATCTGCCAGCGAGGAATTGGCAAAAGCCCGCGGATATTGAAGAGTTTCTTGTTTGCGAGATTTCGGGTCAGCTACCTCCCGCGACTGACCATTGTCCGACGCGTCGGGAAATCGTTCCCGCCGGCACATCCTTAGGCCGTGATACATTGTGGCAAACTGTCGAGATCAACAGCCTGACGGGACAATTGGCGACGGTGACAACACCGGAAAATCAAAGGCGCGCGGCGGTTTATTTCCTGCCGCCCGAAGACATCATCGACTGGTGGATTGCCGACGGCAGGCCCTTGCCGCCAAGCGCCTTTGGGGGCGGCGGAGTTGAGGTCGAGGCGCCAGTCGCCCAATTGCTTCAACCTCCGGACTTTGCCTACGTCGGCGGACTGGTGGAGATTGCCGGGAGTATCAACGCAGAGGGCGCGCTGCGCTACGCGCTGGAATACGGCGCCGGCGTCAACCCGCAAGAATGGATTGAGATCATCGGAGTAAGCGCGCCAGCGACTTCCGTAGATCTGAGGAGCGCCTGGGATACAACCGAGCTGCACGGCGTTTATACTTTGAAATTGACCGCGCTCATGGATGATGGCAGAACCTTTACCGATACCAGGCAGGTAACGCTGGACAATACGCCGCCGACCGTAGAGCTGCGGATGAGTGACGGCGCCTCTGAGGTAAAGTACCCGGCGGAACGCGTCATTTCCTTGCTGGCGGAGGCTAGCGACAACTTGTCAATCGACCGCGTCGAGTTTTATCAAGATGCTGAATTACTGGGCGTCGACCGCGATTGGCCCTACGGTTTCGAATACGAAATCCTAGGTGCTGGCGCCTTGAATTTCGTCGCCTTGGCCTTCGACCAAGTCGGGAACAGCGCCGATTCTGTCTTTCTTGCCACAGTAGAAGAGGGTTAGGAGCTTCTTCGCTCGCGGCTACAGCGTGAAGGCGTCGGGTTCCGTTCGTAATCCATTCAACTAGAAAGTCTGTATCTATTTTAAGAAACTACCTTGCCCACGCGCGAAGAAAGCTTGTTATTTTGTGTGAGCGCGGCATTCTTGTGCGCGATTCGCCGATTATGCGCCGAGCGGCTGTGTTCGCATTCGAGAGTCGATTCAGCTAGTAAGAGTATTTAGTTCATGTCAGAAGATCGTTCAAGAGCGACAGGGCATCAGCCATCCCGCCGATTTGAGCGCTTACTACTCTTGTTTGCGCTCCTTCCGCTTGGACTGTTCGCTTATCTCGGCCAATTCAGTCGGCTGATGTCCGATGACTATTGCGCGATCGCCGTCGGTCGGGAGATGGGCGCCTGGCAAGGAACCCTCTACTGGTTCAACAGCTGGGCGGGGAGCTACGCCAATTTCTTCCTCAAGAGCGCTGCTGCCCCACTTGATGAATTGCTGCCGCGGTACACACCCATAGCCACAATCATCATTTGGACGCTGGGCGCTTTCTGGCTGGCGAGCTTATTTTTGAAAGGATTGGGATTCCGCCCACGCCGGCTCGGCGCGATAGTCATCGCTTTCGCTTTGGTAACAGCCAGCTTAAACGCCTTCTATTCCCCACAGTCCTATTACTGGTTTGCCGCGAGCACACACTACGCTCTACCGCTGGCTTTGCTTACGGTTTACCTGGCGCTATGCGCGCATGCGCTGCTACCGAGCGCCGATGCGTGGGTAGGTCGCCCCGCATTAGCCGGCGCTCTTCTGTGCTTTTGCACAGCGGGGGCCTCGGAAATCTTCGTCGCATTCCAACTGACATTGATGTCGCTTTTTCTGTTGCCGGTCGTCGTGTTTTGGCGAAGGGGAAAGATGCGACGCCTTGTCATTGTCGTGGGCGCTGGATGGATTGCGACACTCGTTGGCTTCCTGCTTCAGGTGATGTCTCCCGGGCTGGCTGCGCGGGCAGCCGTGGACGCCGACCGATTTGGTCACGCGATTCGCGACGCCTCAGATCTCTTGGCGGCTACACTAAGCCAAACCTTCCAACGAGTCGGCTATCCGCCCGCTTTTGCCGGTTTCATGTTACTTTTCTGCATTTCCTTTCTTGTTGTTCGTTTTAGTTATCGACCGCAACCGTCGACAAGCGAGCTAAGATCTCCCCGGCTGGCAATGCGCGAGATCTGGATCGGGCTTGTTTTCCAATTGCTCTGGATACCTTTGCTTTGGACGCATGTGAGCGACGCCCCCCACTTTTTTGGGCGCTTCAGCGCCGCTTACCTGCTGGTCGTCGCCCTCAATTTGTTCTTGATTGTCGGCTTCTTGGTCGCAATTCGGCAGCGTGACCGCCTGGATCAATGGTTGAGCGACGCGCCGACCGCCAACCTGATGCTCATCAGCCTGGTTTTGTTCATCGTGGCGCTGCTTTTCGCCCTGACTCAGGCGCGCGGCATTCACTATCGCGCGGCAAGTTTCCTGTTCACGAGCGCAATCAGCCTCCTGTATGTTGGGACCGCGCAACTAGATACGGCTGCCAAACTCCCGCAGATCCGAAGACTTCATTGCTCGTCGCTTTTCGCGCTGGTCATTGCGTTGATTTCGCTGGCGGCTATTGTATTCACGGCGCTGATTGGGCGCGGGTTCGTAGATGCGCGCATATTGGCGCCAGCATCGTTTACGCTGGTTTTTCCGGGATTGCTATGGGGAGCGCTGTACGGGATCGCGCTCGGGCAGATCGCGCAGTCGGCGAATACTGGTCCGATATTGCCTGACCGCCTTTGCTTGACGCTGGCGGTGTTGATAACGTTTGGTATCGTGATCGGCAACGGGACTTTGATCCCCAGCTTTCGACGATACGCGGGTGAATGGGATGCGCGGCATCAGCAGATTCTGTCGCTGCGAGATGCCGGCCATCGTTCAGTAGTGGTTGCGCCTCTTGAGTTTGATTTGGCAGACTATGTTGGGGTAACCACACTGGGCCGAGATCCTTCCAATCGCTGCGCGCTACGCTACTATGACCTGGCTGCTATTGCGGTAATCGAGCCGTAGCGCGCAGCCGAGCGCGCGGTCAGCCCTGCTTTTCACCTGAGGTTTTGGTACTATTGCCTGGCTGTTCCTCTATTTTAGTGAACCCACTTGCTCATGCTGAGAAGAGGGTTTGCTATTTTGTGCGAGCGCGACATTCCTGTGGATAATTCGCCGGTTACGCGCCGGCGGCTCTGGTATCGGATGCTGAATGGCGACACTTCGAGCCCTACAGTTGCGAGTAGACTATGCTTATGCGTGGGCGACGCGAAGCTGGATGCCAGCCATGGTCGTGATCCTGGCGACCTTTGCCCTGGCGACGCGATTATTGGACGATTATCCGATATTGCCCGACGGTTTGCGTTCGATTGCCACGGCGGGTGGTCTCGAAGCCGAGTCGGATCTAAGGTCGGTATTTGAGAAACTGACAGACGTCAGTCAACAGCATGTGCCGGGATACTTCCTGGCGCTTTTTGTCTGGGGGAAAATCGCCGGGTGGGATCCGCTGCTCCTGCGGACGCTCTCCGTCTTTTTCGGCATTTTGAGCCTGGCGCTCATTTTTCGTTTGGGAAGGGATTTCGTTTCGCGGGAAGCCGGGTTTTTCTCGATTGTGATGTTGGCGTCTTTGTCGTTTTACAATCTCTGGTACTTGCCGGTTCGCATGTACACCCTGTTTGTGGCGACCGGACTCTGGCTCCTTTGGATTTACTTGCGCATTGTCGTACACAACAGGGCATCGCCCGGGCATTATGCCTTCTTGTTCCTGGCTTGTATATTGTTTTTGTATTCGCAGATATTCAGTTTGGCGGTGGGTCTGGGTCTGGCGCTGCATCATCTCTTGTTTAATATGCCAATATCCGCGCGAGCGCGGCGGTCCTTTTCGTTGCCGCCGAGCGGTTTTGTTGCAGCGAAGTCGCGTCATTGGCTATTTGTTGCGGCAGCGGGAGCGCTCGCCGGACTTACGATCCTGCCTTGGTTGAGCACGCTTTTGACCGGTACGGCTGAAATCGCGGGCGGACAAGAGTTCGGGGACATCCGCGTTCTCAGCCCGGTCGAGACAGTGACTACGATTCTAAGTTTGTCCATGAATGCCAGCATACTCTTTCTCGGATTGCTGGCGCTTTCGGTCAGGCAAGTATTGAACAAGGACCCGCTGTCTCTGGCGTTGTGGACGATCTTGATAACGGCTATTGCGTTTTACGTGGCTGTCAATTGGGCTACCGGCGCCATAGATCTCCATCGGTCGCGCTATTTCGTCGTGCTCTTCCCCTTGATTATCTTGCTGCTGAACGTCGGGCTGGCGCAATTGAGCCGGTGGAAACTGGTCTCATTGGGCATATTGCTGTTTTGGATTGCCAGCGGGCTTTTGTACCAGCGCCGCGTCGGCGCCGATATTTTTGTGCGGTCGTATAATACGATTCCTATCCATCTGCTCGAGCGGCATCTGCGCGAAGATTTGCAGCCGGGAGATTTACTGGCTGGCTGGTCGGGCGGGCTCAGTTTTGACTATCGCACGCCCTACGGCGGTGTCATCGATTATTACTTTGCTGATCATCCACTAGATATTGGCATACAGCATACCTATGTATTGCAACAGCTAAGCGACGAAGAAATCAGCGCGACATTGACAGAACGATTCGCCGGATACAGACGCATCTGGTTGACCTATGAATTGGACAATACCGCTCGATTCCACAAGCTCTATCAGGACGCGCTGGCGCTTGCCCATGCGCGATGCTTCCGCGACAGGACGCTGGCAAAGGTTTCCATCGAGCTTTATCAGCGCCCGAGCTGCGATTAGCGCTTTCGAGGCTGGGAAGAACTTTTGATGGAATCAAAACGTGATCCTGAACAGCCCTTGCGAAGAATGGCGAGGCGCTATGACCGCCTCGTCAATAGTTGGTTGACGGTAGCGGCAATTCTTTTTGCCGTCTTCGCCTTTGCTGTCTGTTTGCTCGACGATTATCCCATTTACGTGGATGGCCTCTTTTCCATGGCGACCGCCGGTTACTTTGATCAGACCGCGGGCATAGATGCTGTGCTGGATCGATTGATGGTCAAGAGTCAGCAGCATGTGCCAGGCTACTTCCTGGTGCTGCATATTTGGGGAAAACTGGTCAACTGGTCCCCCCTTGCTCTTAAGCTGCTTTCGGTATTTTTCGGCATCACAAGCCTGGCGCTGATTTATCGGCTGGGCCGGAGCTTGATCAGCCGGGAAGCCGGCTTTTTGGCCACGGTGATGCTGGCGTCGTTGGCGTTTTACAATATCTGGCACCTGCCGATTCGCATGTACACCATGTTTGTCGCGGCGGCGCTATTGGTCTTGTGGCTCTATTTTCGCGCGCTCCGCAGCCGACAGGCGACTCGCGCCGAACTTGCGCCGTTGTGCCTTGCCTGTGTCTTGTTCGCTTATACTCATATTTTCAGTTTGGCTATGCTTTGCGCGATCGGCGCGTATCATGTCTTTTTTGTGGCGAAGACGCGCAAATGGTTCCTCATTGCTGGCGCGTTCTTGGTCGCCGGGCTGGCGTTCTTGCCCTGGCTCCGCATCTTGATACAAGGCGCAGCCTACGCGGCAGGCAGGGCAGAGCAAGCGATCAGCGCGCTTGATTCTCTCGATTTACTGTGGGCGATTACCAGTCTTGGCATTAATGCCAGCCACTTGTTCCTATTGCCTTTCGCGCTGGCCGCCGCGCGCGCCTTGAAACGGGATCGAAGCGCCATCGCCCTGTGGGTGATTTTATTGGTGACAATGGCTTTCTATGTGATCGTCAATTACGAGTTGGGGGTCATTGACTTCCCGCGAACACGCTATGCTGTGATTGTCTTTCCCTTGATGATTCTGCTGATGGTCAAGGGGCTTGAGGCGCTCCCGCGCAGGAAGCCGGTGCTGTTAGGCATACTTGTATTTTGGCTGGCCAGCGGTTTGCTGTTCCAGCGCCGGGTCGGCGCCGGTCAGTTCGTCCGTTCCTACAATACGCTGCCGATACATCTGGTAGAGCGCCATTTGGGGGACGATTTCTTGGAGGGCGACTTGCTGACAGGCTGGAGCGACGGGTTAAACTTGTATTTTGAATCCGTTGTCTACGGCGGCATCGCAGACTTTTATTTCGCGAAACACGGCGTCGATGTGGCGATAGAACATAGCTATGAACTCGGTAAAAACGATGACGATTCAATCGCGGCTATGCTCCGCGGCAAGCTGAACGGACATGAGCGTGTTTGGCTCGTTTACGAATTGGACAAGTCCGAACGATACGAAACGTTATGGCAAGATGCCTTGCATTCACAATTTGAAAGATGTCGAACAGACGACGACATACAGAACGTAAGTATCGTATTATACCAAAGATCCAGTTGCGCTTGACGGCAATCTGTTATTTGAGCGCAAGATTAAACATAAGAAATTCATATTATTTTTGGCAAGCGCCTTTCATCGTTGCCAAGTCTGTTGACTTGCTTAGCTAATTATGCTAGATTATCGCTGACAATTTGGCACTCTTTGCTATCGAGTGCTAAAGTTATTCAATATCAACACTTGCAACGATAGTTGTAGAGAGGAAAAGACAATGCCTGTGAATATCCGCCCGCTCGGCGACCGCGTTCTGGTCGAGCCCGTCGAATCGGAAGAAACATTCGCTGGTGGCGCGTTTGTTCTGCCGGAAACCGCAAAGGAAAAGCCGCAACAGGGTTTGATCCGCGCGGCGGGACCCGGCAAATACGACGAAGACGGCGCCAAGCGCATCCCCATGGACGTCAAGGAAGGCGATCGTGTGCTCTTCGCCAAATATGCCGGCACCGAGGTCAAGCTTGATGGCGCCAAGATGCTCATCATGAAAGAATCCGACATCCTCGGTATCGTAGAAATCTAACCGGATTTCTGTTGGTCGAACAAATTCTCATCCACAGTTAACAGAGTCAATTCTGGAGGAATCAATGGCAAAGCAACTCGTATTTAAGGAAGATGCCCGTCGCAAGCTGCAAGCCGGCGTCGACAAGGTCGCCAACGCTGTCAGCACGACGCTCGGCCCCAAGGGACGCAACGTGGCTTTGGACAAGAAGTTCGGCGCGCCGACGGTCACCCATGACGGCGTCACGGTCGCCAAAGAAATCGAACTCGAAGATCCCTACGAAAATATGGGCGCGCAATTGCTTAAGGAAGCGGCAACCAAGACCAATGACATCGCCGGTGATGGCACCACCACCGCAACAGTCCTGGCGCAGGCTATCGTCAGCGAAGGATTGAAAAACGTGGCGGCCGGCGCCAACCCGATGCTGTTGAAGCGCGGCATCATCCACGCTGCTGATGTCGTTTCTCACAACATTCTCGATCAGGCAACGCCGATCGACACCAAAGACGAAATCGCCAACGTCGCCAGCGTTTCCGCACAAGACAAGGAAATCGGCAATCTGATCGCCGAGGTGATGGACAAGGTCGGCAAGGATGGCGTCGTCACCGTTGAAGAGAGCCGGGGCCTGGAATTTGAAACCGAATACGTCGAGGGCATGCAGTTCGATCGCGGTTACATCAGCCCCTACTTTGTCACCAACAGCGAAAACATGGAATCCGATATCGAAGAGCCCTATATCTTGATCCACGACAAGAAGGTCAGCGCGGCGCAGGATATCATCCCGATCCTGGAGAAACTGCATCAGATCGGCAAGCGCGAGTTGGTCATCATCGCCGAGGATATTGACGGCGAGGCTTTGGCGACCATGGTTGTTAACAAGCTGCGCGGCGCGATCAACGTCTTGGGTGTCAAGGCGCCGGGCTTCGGCGATCGCCGCAAAGCCATGCTGCGTGACATCGCTGTCTTGACCGGCGGCGCCGTCATCAGCGAAGAGACCGGTCGCAAGCTGGATAGCGTCACGGTGCAAGACCTGGGTCGCGCCGCCAAGATCGTCAGCACCAAGGACGATACCGTGATTGTCGACGGCGCTGGCGAAGAAGGCGCAATAGTCGGCCGTATCGAAGAGATCCGCCGCGAGATCGACAACAGCACCAGCGACTACGACCGTGAAAAGCTGCAGGAACGCCTGGCGAAGCTCAGCGGCGGCGTGGCGGTGATCCGCGTTGGCGCTGCAACGGAGACTGAACTGAAGGAAAAGAAGCATCGCGTCGAAGACGCCTTGAGCGCGACCCGCGCCGCCGTTGAAGAAGGCATCGTGCCTGGTGGCGGCGTAGCGCTGATCAACGCTGTCAGCTCGTTGGACGATGTCAGCATGAGTATCGCTGACGAAAATACGGGCGTGACTATTATGCGCCGCGCTTTGGAAATGCCGATGCGCAAGATCGCAGCCAACGCGGGCGAAGACGGCGCGGTCATCATCCAGAACGTGCGCCGCGCGCAATCCGACAGCGACAACCATCGCGTCGGCTTCAACGTCATGAACGGCGAATACGGCGACATGATCGAAGCCGGCATCCCGGATCCGGCCAAGGTAACCCGCGGCGCCATCGAGAACTCCGCGTCCATCGCCGCCATGATCTTGACCACTGAAGCGCTGATCACCGATGTGCCGGAAGAAGCTCCGCCTCCGATGCCCGGCGGCGGCATGGACGGCATGGGCGGCATGGGCGGCATGATGTAAGCCGGCTCACTGCCGTACAGACTAAGCTAGCTCTGGGGACTGTCAAATGGCAGTCCTCTTTTGTTTAGTGACGCTGGCTGTGCTAGAATAATGGTGCCATTGCACTGGAAAATTGCGGAGAAGAAGACGTGGAACAAGAGAGACTCGATGAACTTAATGAATTGCGCTTCCGCCAATTGGAGAAACTAACCAGCGCATTTATCGAAGGGCAGCAAGACTCCATACAGATACTGACGGAACATACCAGGCAGTTAGGCAGAATAGAAAAACGCATGGATAGCCTTGAAAAACGCATGGACAGGGTTGAAGAACTCTTGACGCTGGCGCTTGATGATCTCGCGTTTATAAGGGAAATCCTCAAACCAGGAGAATGAGTTTGCGTGGCTTTCGCGCGCTGCTTCAAGTAATTGCAACATGCGCCTGATGTGCCGGAAGAAGCGCCGCCTCCGATGTCCGGTGGTGGCATGGGCGGCATGATGTAAGCCGGCAGTTGCCAAAGATTTCAGAAGAAGAAAGGGACTGTCGCGCGGCGGTCCCTTTTGCTTTTCATCGCATCTGTGTTATGCTGGTAACGACCATCGGAATGAGGCTTGCCATGCCAGAAATACAGAAACCGCGCCTCGGTCGTCCGGAGCTTTTAGGCGCCGTCTATGCAAATCGGCAAAGCAATGCCTTGCCGGCAATCAGTAGCGATTCCGGGAAATTTGATGAGCTTATCAAGATTATGAGGAGCCTGCATGAGGCGGTCGAGCAGCAAAACGCGATGCTGGAAAAGCATTCGCGGATGACGCAACAACACTATAAGCGCATGGAAAAAATCGAGACGATGATGAATCAGGTGTTGGAGGAACTAGCGATCGTTAAAGAAAATCCCGATACCCGATCTAAGAATAATGATTAGTGCGAAAGGCTATGGCAATGGATGACAAGCAAAAGCCCTCTTATGCGACGATTCACATTAGGAAACCGCGTATTCCATGGTTAGTGTCGGCAGCGCTGATTTTGCTTATTGTCGGGGTTATTGGCATGTTGGGCTGGCAGGAATACGAGCGATGGCAAGCGCAGATGCGGGATATCAGCGCGGAATTAGAAGCGGCTGAGGAGAAAATAGCGGAGCGGGATTCACTTATCCGACGCGCCGAGAGCAGCTTGCGGGAAACGGAGAATCGTCTGCAAGAAGCGCAAACCGCTTTAAGCGCCACCGCAGCGCAATTAGACGAAGCCGAGCAAAAGCTGGACAAATCCCCGCCCTGGCAGTTGGAAGAGCCGGTCGGCTTTATGGTTAGCTCTTATGACGTTATCACGCATCGCCGCACCTTAGAAGCCATTACCTGTGTGGGCATGCCACAGGGCTATCTAACACATGTCTACTACCATTCGGTAGACCAGCGGACTATCGATGATCTCATTCAGAGTGACGAATATGAGCTGGTCGGAAAAGATGAGTGGAGCGCCATGTGGGAGGAAGACGGGTATGATGACGAGGACTCTGACGACTATTATATGAATAGACAGGTGCTCGACAAAACCCCATTCCGATGGCTGTCATGGAAAGATTGGATAGATAATTCGTGGAATTGGGAGGGCCATCTGCGTAATTATTGCGACAATATGGCCAAGTCTTAGTCCAGAATAAAACTATATCGCGGTCCAACTCAACTGAACATATATGAGCTACGATACACGCGCGAGCCGCTTTTGAATCCCGTGTGACAATTGCGCCTTGACTCAGACCGGCGTTTCCAGTTCGTCGGCGACCTCGTCCTCTTCGACGCTCATCATGATGAGCGTCTCATCGTCATCCACGTCGATGCGGACCACGCTCGCCAGGCCGAACTCTCCAGAAAGGATGCCGTCCGACAAACGATCTTCGATTTCGTTTTGAATCAACCGGCGCAGGGGGCGCGCGCCGTATTCGGGATCGTATCCGTTTTCCGCCAGCCATTCGCTGCCGGCATCGGTCAATTCCAGGGTAATGGCGTGTTCCAGCAAGCGCTCACGCACCTTGTTCAGTTCGAGATCGACGATCAGCTTGATCTCGTCACGAGTGAGGGAGCGGAAGATGATGGTCGCGTCGACGCGATTGAGGAATTCGGGGCGGAACATGCGATGCAACTGGTCCGTCACATTGCGGCTCATGTCTTGGTAGGCTTCTTCGTCCATCTTGTCGAGATCGAGCTGTGTATTGAAACCGAGACCGGAATTGGGCTTGATCAAGTCCGCGCCGACATTGCTGGTCATAACAATCATGGCATTGCGGAAATCGACGCGGCGTCCGCGCGCGTCGGTCAATGTGCCTTCTTCCATGATTTGCAGCAACATATTGAAGGCTTCCGGATGCGCCTTTTCCACTTCGTCAAAGACGATAATGCTATACGGACGGCGGCGGACGGCTTCGGTTAACTGACCGGCGTCTTCGTAGCCGACGTAACCGGGTGGGGCGCCTACCAGGCGCGCGACCGAGTGCCGCTCCATGAATTCACTCATATCGAGCTGGATTAGCGCCTCTTCGCTGCCAAAAAGGAATTCCGCCAGCGCTTTTGTCAGTTCGGTTTTGCCCACACCGGTGGGACCGAGAAACATGAAAGAGCCGATCGGGCGCCGCGGATCCTTCAGGCCGGCGCGGGCGCGGCGCACGGCTTTGCTGATAGAGACGATTGCCTCGTGCTGGCCGACAATCCGCTCGTGCAGCTTGTCTTCCATCTCCATCAGGCGTTCGCTTTCCTCGTTGGCGATTCGCGTGACCGGGATGCCGGTCCACATGGCTGCGACTTCGGAAATATCGTCGCCGAGCAAGCGCGGCTGGCCGGTTTCTTCGTTCCAGTTGTGGCGGATATCCGTCAGCGTCGCATCCAGAGACGCGTGGCGCAACTTGAGCGTATCGGCTTCTTGTTGTTCGCCGGCGACTTCCGCCAACTCAATTTCGTCACTTAGTTCCTCAAGCTCGTCCATCACCCGGCGGACCGCAGCGGCTTCCGGACTCTTGTACATGCGCAGACGCGCCGCGGCTTCGTCTATCAGGTCAATGGCTTTGTCGGGCAGAAAACGATCGGGGATATAACGCGCGGATAAACTGGCGGCGGTTTCGATGGCGTCATCGGTGATTTCAACATTGTGATGATCTTGATAAGGGAATTTGATACCTTGCAAAATTTCGATTGTTTCTTCGATCGTCGGTTCGTCAACCTGGATCTGCTGAAAACGCCGTTCAAGCGCGGCGTCGCTCTCGATGTGCTTGCGGTACTCGTCCAGCGTGGTCGCGCCGATACATTGCAGTTCGCCGCGCGCCAGCGCCGGTTTAAGGATATTGGCGGCGTCAACGCTGCTGCCGGCGGAACCGGCGCCGACTAACATGTGCACTTCGTCGATGAACAGGATCGTGTCCGACGCCTTGAGTTCTTCAATCACACGCTTAAGCCGTTCTTCAAATTGGCCGCGGTACATGGTGCCGGCGACGAGAGAGCCAACATCCAACTGCAAGACACGCTTGTTGAGCAGTGGCTTGGGCGTGTCGCCCTCGACGATGCGCTGCGCCAAGCCTTCAACGATGGCTGTCTTGCCCACACCGGGTTCGCCGATCAAAGCAGGATTGTTCTTGCGTCGCCGGCTTAGCACCTGGATAACGCGCTCTATTTCCATTTCCCGTCCGACCACCGGGTCCAGCTTTCCGGTTTCCGCCAGGCTGGTCAGGTCGGTGGCCAGTTGATCCACCAGCGGGGTATTATCCTTGCGCGAGGGCCTGCCGGTCGGGCGGTCCTGCATTTTCTGCTGGGATTGCACGGGGCTTTCTTGCAGCACCTTGCTAGTCTGGCGACGCACTTCTTCAGGGCTCACGCCCAGTCGGCGCAATACATCCAGGGCGATGCCCTCTTGTTGGCGCACCAAACCGAGCAGCAGGTGCTCGGTGCCGATATAGTGATGTCCCATACGGCGCGCTTCGTCCACAGCGAGTTCCAAAACCTTTTTGGTCCCCGGGGACAGATCAAGCTGGGTATTGCTGGATTTTCCTTCGGAAGTAGAGAGACGCGTTACCAACTCTTCGACGCGTCGCAAGTCCAGTCCCAGGTCGCGTAGTACCCGGCCCGCGACCCCGCCTTCTTCTCTCATCAACCCCAGCAGCAAATGCTCAGTACCAATCTGGTGATGTTGTAAGCGTTCTGCCTCGTCCTGCGCCAGACTTAGCACACGCCGC
Organism: Anaerolineae bacterium; assembly: GCA_034420635.1. Classification (GTDB taxonomy): domain Bacteria; phylum Chloroflexota; class Anaerolineae; order Aggregatilineales; family Phototrophicaceae; genus UBA6055. The sequence continues at coordinate 53,837 of DAOULD010000121.1, forward strand.
GCCCGCTGTGTAAAGCGTTCCATTTTATTTGGCACGGTTCATCCCTCCATCTTCAAAGGTGCGCGCCAGAGTTGACTGCAACTGTCCCATTGACATACGGATACGGACGCGGGCGCATATTCTGGTGGTATCCGCTTGAATATGAGCCGTTCATGCGCAAGACATGTCCTTGTCCATTACTCGCGCCGACCCAATCTCGACCGTCCGCGGCAAACGACATTGTTCTTGCATTGGACTGCTCAACAGGACTGTTAATCTGCACCTGTTTGTCTTTTGGATTATGACCGCAGGCGGCGATATTGTATCCTGGGCGGTCTGGCGAAATCACAAAACGCGCATCTCAAAAAACAGAACGTGTCGGCTATTATACCAATTGCTGTGCCGTAAGCGGTAGACCTCCGTTGCGGGATCGCGAAAAGACTTTTAGTAAAACATATTCATCGTATGCTAGCGGAGACCACAGAAATTATCAACGCAGAACCGTCATTTTGCACGAAGAACATATTTATCATCTAGTCGGAACAAAACCGTAACACATCGGCCGGAAAACGAAAAGGCGCCTACGCGGGCGCCTCTGTTTGTGTAAACCGCGTCGCTCATGCGATAAGAGGGCTACCTATTTTGCGCGAGCGCGACATTCCTGGAACCTTTTCGCCGAGCGCCTCTTAGCGAATCGCAATTGGCAGGTTTGCCTAATCTTCAGTATGCGGCTCCGGCTCGGCCGGTGGATCAGCCGCCGGCGCATCCTTTGGCAATGAGGCGGATTCCTGGATTGCCATTTCCCAGTCAAGGTCCAGATACTCCGTCGAATTCACGGATTTCAAACTCAAGCCGAGGCGTCGTTCTTTGATATCAATCTTAACAATACGCAAGACCAGTTCGTCACCGCGCTTGACAACCTCCCGCGGGTGGCTAACACGCTCGCCGGACAGTTCCGAAATGTGGATCAAACCTTCTACCGCATCGTTGTCGATCAAGCGCGCGAACGCGCCAAACTTGGTGAGTTTCGTGACGCGACCGCGGACCAGTTGACCCCGTCGTAATGAGCCGGCAACTTCGTCCCACGGGTCGCTCATTATGCGACGCCGACTGAGGCCAATCCGCCTCGCGTCAGAATTGATGCTGATGACTTCAACCTCGATTTCGTCGCCGACGCTGACCACCTGTCGTGGGTGAGTGATGTGCCCCCAAGCCAACTCGGTCAGGTGTACCAAGCCCTCGGCGCCGCCGATATCGACGAAGGCGCCAAATGTTTCCAGGCTGACAACCGTCCCTTTGCGGATCTCGCCCAGGGTGAGCTCTTCGATCAGTTCTCGTTTGCGCCGCTGACGGACTTCGCGCATGGCGGCTCGTTCGGACAGAATTAGACGATTGCGGTTGCGATCAACTTCCATTACCTTGACGCCGATCGGCTGATTAACCATCGGGCTGTAACGTTCTTCAGGTGTTTCGCCAGACATGCCCCTCGCGCGTTCCTCCGCCAGTTGGCTTTGTGGCACGAAACCGCGCAGCCGCCCGAAGCGCACGATCAATCCGCCTTTGTTATAGCCACCGATCAAAGCCTCGTAAACATTTTTGGATTTGGCGAATTCTTCGGCTTTGCGCCAATCAAGCTCTTCAAGCGCGTGGTTGATCGACAAGACGGTCTCGCCACGATGGTTGCGGGGATTCACGACGTAGACATCGACTTCGGCGCCGACGATCAGGGATTCGAGCATTTTGCGCGTCATCAACTCCAGTTCGCGCCCGGGCACCAAGCCCTCGTCGCCATCCCCGAGATCCACGAATACCGCAGTAGGCGAGGTCTTGGTAATGACGCCGCTGCAGATCTGACCTCGGCGATACTTGGGTGGATTGTCGTCCTTGGGCGCCCTTTCTTTCTTGGTCTGGGCGGGGCTCTCACTGGCGGGCTCCTGGGCTTCAGCTTCCGCAGGTGCCGCTACTTGTTCGGGCTCTGACTGCTCGGCGACCGGATCCGCTATGACATCCGTTCCATCATTTGACGGTACGCTGTCCGCTTCGCTTGCCTCTAACGACGCATCCGCTTGAACGGCAGCAGTTGATTCAGCGTCGGGAGACTCCAATTCATCCGGATTATCGTTGTTGCCGGATCTTGTCTCTGTCGCCACCTTCTCGCCTGTCACGCCAGCGTCTTCCGTTGAAGCGTCCGCGTTCTCGGCGGCAACCGCGTCTACCTGCGACAACTCGGCGGACGACTCGCTCTCTACGACCTCGTCGTCCTTGCCTAGTTCTTCTGCGCTCATAGTTGTGTCCTACGTCCGTTACCCAGAGTTTCGGACACAATTATAGCCAGTGCGAAGGCAGAATCAAAGGACTAATTGACCAACAGGACATAATTGGCGCGGGCTAGGAGTTCTGTCATTGACGTCGAATATAACGAAGCGCGGGAGTCGTCTGGATCTGCTTTGGCGCGACGGCGTCGAGAACTGCTCAGTTCTCGTCATCCGCCGTTTGCGAGAGGAAATCGGCGTATTCTTCGTCATCATACTCGTCGTTGTAGTATTCGCCGTTCTGGTAGCCGCCGTCGTAATAGTCCTCAAGCTCGCTATCGTACTCGTCAGCGCCGTCGGCGTAATTGCTCTGTTGGTCGACATGTCCGGAGAAGCGAAGCTGTCCATCGCGCTCGTCGATGACGATTAGGTCGCCGTCATCGAAATCGCCCTTGAGCAACTGTACGCTCAATGGATTCTCGATATGTCGCTGTACGGCTCTGCGCAGCGGACGGGCGCCAAATTGAGGATCGAAACCTTGTTTCGCCAGCCAATAGCGCGCTGGTTCGGTGAGATGGATCGCCAGGCCCGATTCCTGCATCCGTTCCGCCAATCCACGGATTTGCAGGTCGACCATTTGCTCGACGGCTTGCAGAGTGAGCGGTTCAAAAATGATGACCTCGTCGATGCGATTGAGGAATTCTGGCCGGAAGGTATCGCGCATGGCTTTTTCGATTTCCCGATGGTCGGCGAGGGCGCGGTCGTCATGCTGCAAAAATCCCAGGGCGCCGCCTTGCTTGGCAAACTCCGTGCCCAGGTTGCTCGTCATAATCAGCACGGTATTGCGGAAATCGACGATGTGGCCCTGTCCGTCCGTCATGCGCCCGTCTTCCAGCACCTGTAGCAGCGCGCTCCAAACATCGGGGTGCGCCTTTTCGATCTCATCAAAAAGTACGACGCGGTAGGGACGACGGCGTACGGCTTCGGTAAGCTGGCCCCCCGCTTCGTAACCGACATAGCCGGGTGGGGCGCCAAACAGGCGGCTGACCGTATGCTTTTCGCGGTATTCGCTCATATCGACGCGGACCAGCGTGTCTTCGTCATCGAACATGAACTCCGCGAGCGCCTTGGCCAATTCGGTTTTGCCCACGCCGCTTGACCCGAGAAAGATAAAGGAGCCGATCGGGCGTTTGGGATCCTTCAAGCCACTGCGGGCGCGGCGAATGGCATCCGCAAGCGCGGCTACAGCATTCTCTTGCCCTATGACGCGCTCGTTAATGACCTCTTCCATTCGCAGCAGTTTTTCCGATTCGGTTTCGAGCATGCTCTGCACCGGGATACCGGTCCACTGCTCAACCACCTGGGCGACATTATCCGCGGTGACGACCTCGTCCAGCGTGTGTTCCTGCCGCCAAGCGTGGCGCGCGTGATCGAATTCTTCCTCCAACTGGATGCGCTGCATTTTGCAGTCGGCGGCTCGCTCATAGTCTCGCGCGAGGCCGGAAGCTTGCTCTTCTATCGCCAATTGATCAATCGTTTCACGCATTTCTTTCAAGCGTGGCGGCATGGAAAAGAGCGCGACGCGCAGCTTCGCCGACGCTTCGTCCAACAGGTCAATGGCTTTGTCGGGCAGTTTGCGCTCGGTCAAGTACCTCGCGGACAAACGCGCGGACGCTTCGATAGCGTCGTCGGCGATTGTCAGATTGTGGTGGGCTTCGTAACGATCGCGGACGCCAAAGAGCATCTCAATCGTGTCTTCAATATTCGGCTCTTCCACGAAGATCGGCGCGAAGCGGCGATCGAGCGCGCTGTCCTTTTCGATATGTTGTCGATACTCGTCCATTGTCGTAGCGCCGACCGTCTGCAATTCGCCGCGCGCCAAAGCCGGCTTCATCATGTTGCCGGCATCCATGGCGCCGGAAGCGGCCCCTGCGCCGACCACCTGGTGCAATTCGTCAATGAAGAGAATGATTTCGCCATCGGAGCGCTGGATTTCGTCAATAGTCGCTTTCAAGCGTTCTTCAAATTCGCCGCGGAAACGGCTGCCTGCCAACATGCCGCTGAGGTCGAGGCTGAGTACGCGCTTGCCCAAGAGCAAATCGGGCACGTCGCTGGACGCGATCTTCTGCGCCAGTCCCTCTACGATGGCGGTTTTGCCGACGCCGGCTTCGCCAATGAGCACCGGGTTGTTCTTGGTACGGCGGCTCAATACCTGGATGACGCGCTGGATCTCTCCGTCGCGGCCAACGACGGGATCCAGTTTGCCTTCCATCGCCATACGCGTCAGATCGCGGCTGTATTTCTCCAGGGTGCGATAGCGACTTTCGGCTTGCGGATCGGTGACGCGCTGGCCGCCGCGGATATCTTTGACCGTATCGGATACGCGATCTCGCGTAATATTCATATCTTCAAAGAGCTTGGAGATGGCGGTATTCCGCTCGCCGAACAGCGCGAGGAAGATATGCTCGGTACTGATGTATTCGTCTCGCAAGCGGTTCGCTTCTTCGTTGGCGCGGTCAATAACGCTCTTGAGGCGCGGCGTGATGAAGACCTGGTTTGTACCATGTCCGTAGATCGTTGCTGTACGCGGGCTTTGGCGGAGCACGTCATCCACGCGCGAGCGCATGGCGGCAATGTCTATCGAAAGACGTTCCAGTATCTGCTGGACGACGCCGTCGCTCTGTTCCAGCAGCGCGAGCAAGATGTGCTCGCTGTCGACTTGTGTATGGCCATAACGCTGCAGAATATCATAGGCGCGGTGGGCTGCGTCTTGCGCGCGTTCGGTGAATCGGTCAAATCGTAGCATTGATGGTCCCTCGCGACTTTGGCGGCAGGTGAGTGCAATTGTAATCCGATTTTAGCGGAGAAATGTAGACTCTACATAAGATTGAGAGTTGCATCTGTGACGAGATTAATCAGTAATAAAGGGTTCAATGTGTGATTGGCAGGGATTGAGGTCCCAGGTAAAACAACTCGTTCATCTACGATGCCGGGTTACGGGAGAGAATAACCAATGCAAAACGCCACGGTTTCCACGATAAGATCTAACTGACTCTGACTGACTGTTCCTATCGGTTTCTTGCCAAATCGGTTGGTTGAAACAGATTTAACTTGAAATGCGTCGGCTGCCGAGCGATTCTTAAGTTTGTTTATGTTGTTGTTAGGAACTTCAATCATCCAGAAGTACTTGTTCTTCCTGAAACTTGGTTTCCAAGAGGTCAATGGCACGACAAGATGCAAATCGAATTTCCAGTTGGCAGCAATGTCTAGGACAATTGCCGGGCGCTTTTTATATATCTCGTCGCCTGTTGTTGGTAACATAGCTTTGGGCGTTCCCCTTGGTGGGATTGGCGCTGATAGAGGGTTGTTAAAATTTACTAGCCAGATTTCTCCGCGATGCGGATTTCTATGGTTCGTAGACGGCATCGTCATCGAAAGCCTCGTCGTAGTCGTCAAATATCTCGTTTGCTTCGAAAATCTCGAATTCTTCTTCCGCGGCCAGTGCAAATGCCTCTTCCATTGCTGTTTGCCGTTCTTGTTCAGGCATCGCGAGTAGATCGCGCACGGTCAAATGAGTAGATTCTGCCTCTTCCAAATCTGGCTCAAGAATGTCGATTCCAACTCTTGAAATGCGATCAGGACTCATCAAACCCTGAGCGACGGCTCTTGATGCCATTTGCTTGAGTTGCAGCGGTTCTTCATCTCCTTGATATTCGATTGGTTCTTGCTTTTTCCATCCATTCTGGCCAAGTTCTATGAACATTGCAGTATGTTGATTCTGGCTAATGATGCCCAGGTCTTTGGCGCGCGTGACCCAAGCTGCCATGCTAAAGCCATATTTCCGCTTAAGCATCATCAGCTCGCCCCAGTCAAGCCGTTCGCGTTTGCCTCCCAATTCAACGTATGCGTGATTTGCAGGCACCAATAACGCCGCCGCAAATCTATGAGCTAATAGCTCTTCTTGCTTCACGTTCACCTCGGAGGTATCCATCACGAGGTGGCCAATTTCGTGTGCTAGGTTGAATCTAATTCGATCTCTTGCCCTTTTGGTGTTAATCACTGTTACAGGATACTCGCCGCACCAGCCGGACAAACCATCGAACTTGTCGTCTTTGTCCCAGCTGATAACAACCACGCCTCGGTCCTCGGCAGTTTGAACGAGATTGTCTAACGGCCGATTACCCAAATCCCAGTTTCTCCGTAGATGATTTGCAACTTTCTCGGCCTCTTCCCAACTATGTACCTTCACAGGTTTGGGCAAACTGGGCGTTCTTTTGGGATATAGCAAGGAATGGAGTTCAATATGAAGTTCGGCTATATCAGCGGCATTCGCTCTGATCGCGTCCTGTCTATTTTTCCCTAGCCGACTTTGTTTCCTAAACGACTTCCATACCACTTCCTTCGCGGGTTGATGAGAGAAATAGGTGCTACGAACGTCTAATTCGCTGCTTGCAAGCAGCAAGAACTGGGCTGGTGGAAAACTCTTGCCTTTCTCATATTTGGAAATTGCGGCAGCAGTAACGGGATATCCTCTCTCGGTAAGCCTTTCCGCAAGCTCACGCTGTGTTATCTCAGCCAACAATCGTGCCTGTTTGATGCGCGCGCCAATCATGTTGATCCCCCTTTCAATCGTTGAGAAGTTTAGCAGATTATTCGAAAAAATCAACGAACGGTTTCATTTTTGCAAATTGGAATTCTGCATTCGCTGATACACCGATTCCAACTGCGATGCAACTCTATCCCACGTATATCTCTCTGCAACAAGCTGCCGCGCCGCCATACCCATTCGCGCGCGCAGATCTGCATCAACGAGTAATTCCCGCAGTTTGACCGCGACAGCCTCCACCGACGCCTCTACCACAAATCCAGCGGCCGCGGTCTCAACATCCGGCATATTGCAGCCTGGTGAAATGAGGGATGGCATCCCGGTTGCCAGCGCCTCCAGCACAGCCATCGACAATCCTTCGCCTCTCGCGGGCAGAGCGAAGACATCGCTTGCGGCTAAGGCTTCCAATCTCTCGTCGCTGCCTAGATATCCGGTACAGACAATGCGGGAGTCGCCAGCCGCCAATGCCTGCACCTGTGACAGCATGCCTTCGTCGGGTCCGACGATCAGCAGACGCGCATGCTCGACTTTAGCGCGCTGAAAAGCGCGGACAAGCACATCCACGCCCTTTCTCGCTTGCAGACGGCCCAGAAACAAGACAGTTGGCGCGTTGTCCAGGCCATGGCGACGCCGGAAGTGGTCAGCAGGGGGCAACTTGGTGAATTCCTTCAAATGAACGCCGTTGGGAATGACGCTGAAATTCGTAGGCTTCTGACGCTTGCCGAATCGCGCCCATATTTCTGTGACCTCGCTGAGTTCCGTTTCGGTCAAAGCGATTACATGGTCGATACGTTGGGCGACCGCGGGGGAAAGCAGCTGGTCCCAGGCCGCTTTGAGTCGTCCCCGTCCCGTGGACATATTCAACGTACCGTGGGGAGATAGTACGATCGGTATGCCAAGCGCCTCTGCAACCGGCGTGACCAGCAAGTTTTCAACGGTGCGGAATTCGTGAACGTGCAAGATATCAACGGTTGGCAAAATGGGAAGGGCGGTTCGCTTCATGCTGCGAGGCGTCGAAAGGTTGAGCCGGCCACGCAGCCAAGTAGACAGATTCGGACGTCGAAAGATTCTTAGGCCGTCAATCGTCTCTTCTGTCGGTTCGCTACATCGCGTAGTTTGATCCAGGGCGTCTGTGGTCAAAACCGTGACCTGATGCCCGCTGGCGACAAGCGCTGTCGCCATGCCTTCGGCTGCCCGCACCACGCCGCCAAAGGCATAAGCCGGTTGGTAATAGGGCGTCACGTGCAGGATGTGCATCGCTGTGTCACCAACTCAACTCGATATCGCGCTTCCAGAAGCGCAAAACCAGGCTGCCACCCGGTAAAGCCGCGGCCAGTCTGTACAGCAGATCCATGTCTTCGCTATTGAAGACCCTCCCGAAGCGCATGCTCAAAGTGTAGGCGATCAACCCGATCAGTAGCGCCGGCATGAAATGAAAACTGCGTATGCCGATCGTGAGCAATGCAACTGGCAGGGCGATGAGCAGAAGACGAAATACGCTGTTTGCGATCCGTCGCCATTGAAAACCTGCCGCAGCAAAGGACGAAAACAGCAGAATCAGCACAAATGCTTCAGAAATCACCGACGCAATCGCGGCGCCTCGCGGATCTCCCCAGCCCGTCAGCAGGATCGTATTGAGCGCGATGTTTAGCCCGAGACCGAGGGCGCGGACGGCAAGCAAGAGTCGCTGACGATTCTGAATCAGCATGGCTTTGCTGACGACATTGCCGATCATCGTGATCGCCGTATACCAGATTAATATGCTCAGAATGCCCGCGGTTACCGCGTTCTGATTACCAAAAAATGAGCTTATCGCGTCAGACGCCAGCAAGCTGACGAAAAGCGCCATCGGCAATCCAATGACGACCATGTAAAGTGTCAGCTTCTCGATCAAGAAACCAAAGATCGGATTCTTGCCCTCGCCGTGATAACGTGACAGCAGCGGATAAGCCGCCACCAGGACAGTCGTGCTGAAAAGCTCGATCACGCCGAAGTTGACGACAAAAGCGACAGTCAGATACCCGGTGCCCTCCACGCCCAGGATGCCGGTGGTCATGAGTTTGTCCGTATGTTGGTAGGCCAAGGTCAGAAAGGCGGAGGCGGCCAAAGGCGCGCTGTTGACCAACAAAGGCCTGCTTACACCCCGGTCGATAGGGAAGGTCGGGCGCAAACCGTCGCGCAAGTTGAGCGCTGCCAAGACCAGCGAGCGAAGCAAACCGGACGCGATCGCGGCGCCGTATATTCCCAGCAGCCCCCAACCCGAGACGAGCGCCAGGACCGCCAGCCCAATGCGCAGCAAGATATGCGCGATCTCCACCAGGGAGGTCTTGAGCATTTCCTCGCGCGCCAGCAGCAGGTCGTAACCTATGTTTCCAAAGAGGTCGACGAAGAGATTTAACCCGGCCAGCGCCACGAATGCGCGCAGTGCGTCGTCGTATACAACGGAAAAACTGTTGATGCCGACGTATGCGATCAGCGCCAGGGCAGTTTGCCAAAATACCATCGCCGACCAATAGGCTCCGGCTTTATCTGGTTCGCGCGCCACATCGCGGATCGCTATCAGGCTCATGCCGAAGCTGGTGATGGAACCGGCAATGACCATCAAGCCACCGACTGTTCCATAGATGCCGTAATGCTGCGCGCCAAGCCAAGCGAACAAAACCAATTGCCAGACGAAGAGTGCTCCTTTGCTGATCACGCTCGCGACGACCAGGGCGCTGACATTGCGCGCGGCGCGCCTGGCGTCACTTCCCGATAATTTCTTGGATTCGCTCATAGTCGCTCGTGTTTTGGAGGAACATTTAGCCTTTTATACTACGAATCGTTTGGCCTGTGGAGAAATTATGTACTCCTTAGTCGTATACACGAAATGCTTGGACGTGCCCGAATGAATACGGCGCCATATCGCGCCGAATCTCCGGACACGGCTAGGGATGTCGCGAAACATCAATTAAGATTGTAGCCATCGGCAAGTCATGGGGACAGCTTGTGTTTCACTCAAAAGAGTCGGCGCTTGACTACATATTCCGGACGCGGCGTCGGCTGGACGATGTGCCGCGCGGCTTGGACGAAGATACGCGAGACACCGCTGCGACGCGTAAACTGCTGCGCCTTGTGAACTTGCCCGCCGCGCCGAGCGAATTCGTGGTCATCACGGGAAGCCGCGGCAAAGGCTCTGTCGCGGCCATCATGGCCAAGCTGCTGGAAGCGCTTGGCTATCGCGTCGGTATGGTGACCAGTCCGCACCTGGTCCATTGGAACGAGCGAATTCGTGTCAACGGACGCATGATCCCGGATGAGGACTTCTTGCGCATCCTCAGCGACTTGCGCCCGCATATTGATTGCGTGACCGAAGACTTGTATGGACGGCAGTATCTCAGCCCGCAAGGCATATTCCTGGCGATGGCGCTGCAGTACTTTGCTGAAAAGCGCGTTGAAATAGCCGTGTTGGAAGTGGGACGCGGAGGTCGCTTCGACGATATTTCAGTTGTGCCGAACCGGCTGGCTGTGTTCGCGCCCATACTGCTGGAACATACGGCTTTGCTGGGTGACACATTGAAAAGAATTGCCTGGCACAAAGCGGGGATCATACCCAGCGATGGTATCGCGCTGAGCACGGCGCAACCATCGGAGGCGGAAGAGGTCTTGCGGCGGGAAGCGGGATTGCGAGGGGCAAGGATTCATTTTCTGGATGAGGCGGATCGCGCGCAATTGGGGGCTGACACGGACGGGGGGCAGTTGATTCGCTTGCAGCCTTACGGCGAGATGCTGTTGCCATTGCTCGGGCGTTATCAAATTGAGAATGCGTCGCTGGCGATTCG
>DAOULD010000122.1:0-3154 GCA_034420635.1 Anaerolineae bacterium
CACCGCAGTGCAGCAACATTGGCTTGGCGTTGTGAGATGTATGGAGAGGCGAAACGACTGATCTATCGAGCGCTGGCTGGCAACCCTCCCCCTGACATTGAATACGAATTGAACGACCTGCTAGAAAAAGTCGATCACGCTCTCCTGGGTTGCGCGGAAACGAACGGAAACTACCGCGCCACCGACGAGACCACTTCTAAAGTCGGCTTCTTGAAAGTCGCTGATGTCGACGGCAAAAGTGAATGCAAGCTAATCACTGAAGCCAATGAAACCTGGACGATACAAGCGCCTGTGGAGACAATGAACGAGATCGTTCGAGCCTATTTCAATAGACGAGTCGAAGTTGAAGGCAAACAAATGAAAAAGACGCGTCTTGTCAAACGCATCCTGCTCGAGACTCCGGACCAAGTCCGAGCAGTATGACCGCGCTTAAACAGGCTTTCAGCAACTTGAGCTGCTTCCAATGAACCTCCGATTCTATCTGCTGCGCCGCATCGCGCTCATCATCCCGACGCTGATCGGCCTCAGCATCCTCACTTTCTCCATTGCCCGCCTGGTGCCGGGCGATCCAGTCGGGCTGGCTGCCGGACCGCAAGCCACCGAAGAGATCAAAGAGGCGCTGCGGCGTGAATTCGGTTTTGATCAACCCCTGCCGATTCAATACGTCACTTATATGGCGGGGTTGTTTCGCGGCGATTGGGGGCAATCGCTCTATACCCGTCGCGATGTCCTCGGCGATTTGCGCACCTTCTGGCCCGCAACACTGGAATTGACCACTGTCGCCGTGATCATCGCCACACTGCTCGGTGTGCCAGCCGGCGTCATCTCCGCCATGTATCGCAATCGTATGCCGGATCATGTCGCGCGCGTCTTGTCGCTGTTCTTCGTCAGTTTTCCGGCCTTTTGGCTGGCGATGATCTTCCAGACCTGGTTCGGGCGCGACTTGGGTATGTTTCCCATCAACAAACGATTGCCTGTGCTGGTCGCGCCACCAGCTACCACAACGGGGCTATTCTTGATCGACAGCTTGATACAGTTGGATTTCGAGACATTTTGGGTCTCGCTGAAACATATCTTTATCCCCTCACTGGTGCTCTCCTTCAGCGCCTTCGCCAGTATCACGCGCATTACCCGCGCCAGCATGGTCGAAGCGCTGGAAAAGGATTTCGTGCGCATGGAGCGCGCTATCGGCATCCCTTATCGCATCATCATTTTCAAATACGTGCTGCGCAATGCCTTTATTGCCACCATCACCGTTATCTCGCTCAATTTCGGCTGGTTGATGGCGGGCGCGATTCTGATCGAAACGATATTCGACTGGCCCGGACTGGGCCTTTACGCTGTGCATGCGTCCCTGAGCCTTGATTTTCAGCCTATCATGGGCATTGCCATTCTTTATGGCATCGTCTTTAGCATCGTGAATATCCTGACCGATATCGTCTACGGCATGTTGGACCCGAGAATTCGCTATGGCTGAGCTGCCCTCGATCCAGCCAGAAAAGCGGAAAAGCGCGCGCTCGGCACGCTGGGAGAACTTCGCCCGCGGGCTCTACCGCTTCCGCTCCAACACACTCTCGATGGTCGGGCTTACGATGCTAATCTTCATCTTGCTGGTGGCGGTCTTTGCCCCAATCATCGCGCCCTATCCCGAGGACGCCGCCGGCAAAACGCGTGTCATGGCGCGTCTGCAACCGCCGAGCGAGGATTTTGTCTTTGGCACCGACAAGATTGGGCGCGATATTTTCAGCCGCGTGGTCATGGGAACCGGTCTGGCGCTGCAAGTCGGCACCATAATCATCCTACTCGCCACGACTATCGGCGTGACTGTCGGCGCCATAGCCGGGTATGCAGGCGGCTGGATAGATGACATCTTGATGCGCATCACCGATATTTTCTTAACCGTGCCCGCTTTGGTGCTAGCGATCGCGATCTCCGCGGCGCTGGGCAAGGGCATCGTCAATACCATGATCGGCATCTCGCTGGTCTGGTGGCCCGGTTTCGCTCGTCTGACCCGCAGCCTGGTCTTGTCACTGCGCGAAGAGCCCTTTGTCGAAGCCGCCTTTGGCATCGGCGCCGGCCATATGCGCATCATCTTTCGGCATATCCTGCCTAACGCGGTCTCGCCCATCATCATCAAGATGACCACCGACTTCGGCTTCGCGGTTTTGACCGCGGCCGCGCTGGGATTCATCGGGCTGGGCGCGCAGCCGCCGACCCCGGAATGGGGCGCCATGATCAACGACGGTCGCCGCTTTTTCCCGGATGAATGGTGGATCGCGACCTTCCCCGGGTTGGCAATCTGGTTGATGGTTTTCAGTTGGAACTTAATCGGCGACGGCTTGCGCGACGTCTTGGATCCGCGCGCGCGGCGGTAGCATGCCCATGGCTGATTTGCTCAACATAGAAGACCTGCACCTGGAATTCCACACCTACGACGGCGTGGCCAAGGTGCTGGCGGGCGTCGACTTAAAGATGCGGCGCGGCGATGTGCTGGGCTTGGTCGGCGAAACGGGCTGCGGCAAATCGATGACAGCGCTTTCCGTGCCGCGTTTGATCCCCATGCCGCCGGGGTTGATCACCCAAGGCCGCGTCATTTTCGATGGCGAAGACATCCTGAGCAAGTCGGAAAGCGAAATGGAGACTTTCCGCGCCAGCCATCTGGGCATGATCTTTCAGGATCCGGTCACGAATCTGAACCCGCTCTTTACCATCCGCGAGCAATTAGTGGATTCTGTGCTCTATCAACAGGCGCGCGGACAAAAGGTGCCCGGGCGTTGGAAGGGATTTATGCCATCGGTGCGGCAGTTGCGGGCTGAGGCGCAGGAACGCGCGGTTGAATTGATGCGCCTGACCGGCATTCCCGATGGCGACAAGCGCATTTTTGAATACCCGCATCAATTCAGTGGCGGTATGCGCCAGCGCGTCTTGATTGCTATGGCTCTGGCAGGCGATCCGGATTTGTTGATCGCCGATGAACCGACCACCGCACTCGATGTCACCATTCAGGCGCAGATCCTGCGCTTGATAAGGTCTCTGGTCAAACAGCTCGGGTTGACCGTCTTGCTCATCACCCACAATCTTGGCGTGGTCGCGCGCAGTTGCGAACGCGTCGCCGTGATGTATTCCGGGCGCGTCGTCGAAGAATCGCCGGTGC
>DAOULD010000123.1:0-36309 GCA_034420635.1 Anaerolineae bacterium
GCTTGGGTAGAAGTGTTACTGATGAATCTTTACCTCACTCAACATTTCGCGCAAATCAAATTGCCACAAACATGTCCCCTCCTCAGATTGCAATGGAGAGGGGGAGCGCATTCAGCGAGACTAGGATTACATCCAGAACATTCGCTACAAATGAGATTATTTTGCATTATTTTATTGGTACTACTACCCGTTTTGCTGATGGCGCTTTTGAAATCGTCTCAATCAAAGCTACAATCAAGGCTACAATATCTCCTGCTGTATACAGCCTGTGCAAAAGGACGAATGTCATGACCTACCATGCGCATGAAGCCCTGCCAAAAACCATGCCCGCCATCGTCTGTCACGGACCCGAGGACTATCGCCTCGAAGAATGGCATGTGCCTCAACCGGCCGCTGGTGAAATCGTGATCAAGGTACAGTCGGTCGGCATTTGCGCCAGCGATCTCAAGTGCTATCAAGGCGCGCCGCTCTTCTGGGGCGACGAGGCCCGCGAAGGCTATTGCCAGCCGCCGGTCATCCCCGGGCATGAATTCGTGGGCGAAGTTGTGGCGCTGGGCGAGGGCGCCGGTGACAAATATTGCTTGGCATTGGGCGACATCGCCGTCTCCGAGCAGATCGTGCCCTGCTGGAATTGCCGCTTCTGTCTGCGTGGGCAGTACTGGATGTGCCAGGACAAACACGATGTATACGGCTTCCGTCAAGCCACCATCGGCGCCATGGCCGAGTACATGCTGTTCCCGGTCGGCGCCCTCAATTACAAAGTGCCGGAATCGCTGCCGGCGCATCATGCCGCCTTCATCGAGCCGCTGGGCTGCTCAATTCACGCCGTGCAGCGCGGCGAAATCAAACTGGACGATGTGGTCGTGATCGCCGGTTGCGGTCCCTTGGGTTTGGGCATGGTGGCTGCCGCGCGGCTCAAGAATCCGCGCTTGTTGATCGCCGTCGACCTGAACGACGACCGCCTGGAAATCGCAGAGCTTTGCGGCGCCGATATGAGCCTGAACCCGGGCAAGATAGACGCGGTCGACGAGGTGCTGAAGTTGACAGAGGGCTACGGCTGCGATGTCTATATCGAAGCCACCGGCTATCCCGCCGCCGTCGAGCAAGGCTTGCAGATGATCCGCAAGCTGGGCACTTTCGTCGAATTCAGCGTCATGCGAGAGCCGGTCACAGTAGATTGGACCATCATTGGCGATACCAAAGAACTGAATATCCATGGTTCGCACCTGAGTCCGTATACTTATCCCATCGCTATCGACATGCTGGTCAGGGGTTTGCTGCCCATGGACCGCATCATGACCCACCAACTGCCGCTCAGCAGCTTTCATGCCGGTATGGACATGGTCGCGAAAGGCAGGGAATCGGTCAAGGTCACGCTGAGTCCCTAGCGGTTCCGCCCGCGCGTATCGTCAGGAGCAAGTCTATGAGCCAATCACTCGCGGGAAAAGTCGCCATCATCACCGGCGCCAGTTCCGGCATTGGCGAAGCGACGGCTCGTACGCTGGCGGGGCAGGGCTGCAAGCTTTCGCTGGCGGCGCGATCTTATGAGAAACTGGAAGCGCTGGCTGCCGAGCTCCCAGTTGAAAGCCTGGCTCTGCGCGCGGACATGACCCAGCCAGCCGATATTACGGACATGGTCGAGCGGACCCTGAACCATTTCGGCCGCGTCGATATCATGCTGGCCAATGCGGGGATCTGGATTCGCGGGCAATTCGCCGATGGCGACCTCGATGACTTCTCCGCCTTGCTCAAGATCAATGTCGACGCTGTCTTGCGCTGCGCCCACGCCGTCATTCCGGGCATGAAAGCGCGTGGCAGCGGCGATATCATCGTCACCAGTTCCGTTTCGGGCCATCATGATCTTCACGGAGAGCCGGTCTACAGCGCCAGCAAAAACGCCGCCCAGACCATCGTACATACGCTGCGCCGACAGTTGGCGCCCGCGGGCATCCGCGTCATGTCGCTCGCGCCGGGACCAGTAGCGAATCCCATGCAAGGTTTACGCGATCCCGAAGATATTCGGCGCGCCACCGAGGTGGATCGTGATTATCTCAGTTCCGATGATTGCGCGGAGGCTATACTATTTATGCTGACGCGGCCGCCGCATGTCACCATCCGAGACCTGGTCATGCTGCCGCAAATCGACCGCGTGTAGCGAAAGGGCGCGCCGACGATCGACCGGAAACAGCCGCTCGGCGCATGAGCGACGCGGTCTATTAGCAAGGGAGTTCGATTATGGGAAATTCGCTATCAGGCAAGGTCGTCATCATCACGGGGGCCAGTTCCGGGATTGGGGAAGCGGCTGCCCGGCTGCTATCCCAACAGGGTTGCAAGCTGGCTTTAGCCGCGCGTTCCCATGAGAAACTGGAAGCGCTGGCCGCCGAGCTAGCGACTGACTGCCTGGTCCTCCGCGCCGATATGACCGCGCCGGGGGATATCACGGCCATGGTCGAGCGGACCCTGGACCGTTTCGGCCGCATCGACATCATGCTCGCCAATGCCGGCATTCTCATCACCGGAGAATTCGCCGACGGCGACCCCGACGCCTTCTCGGAGTTGTTCACCATCAATGTCGATGCGGTTCTGCGCTGCGCCCATGCGGTTATCCCGCAGATGAAGCAGCAAGGGGGCGGCGATATCATCGTCACAAGCTCCGTCGCCGGTCACCACGATATTCACAGTCAACCGATCTATAGCGCGAGCAAAAACGCCCTTCAGACTTTTGTACATACCGTGCGCCGGCAATTGGCGCCGGATGGCATCCGCGTGATGTCATTGGCGCCGGGCGCCATTGCCAATCCCATGTTGAACTACCACGACGCCGAAGAGATCCGACGCGTTTCGGAGGGCGACCAGGTCTATCTGACCTCGGAGGATTGCGCCGAAGCCCTGTTGTTTATGCTTTCGCGCCCGCCGCACGTCACCATACGCGACCTGGTTATTCTTCCCCGACACGCGGGGGTTTGATCTGGGATCTCGTCGATCCGCAAATGCTTCAAGACAAAGGATTTCATATGAGCAATAGGCTTAATGGCAAAGTAGTCATCATCACCGGCGCCAGTTCCGGCATCGGCGAGGCTTGCGCGCGCACGCTCGCTGAAGCGGGCTGCAAGCTGACGCTGGCCGCGCGTTCCGTCGACAAGATGGAGGCGCTTGCGGCCGAGCTGCCGACCGAATGCCTGGTCGTACGCGCCGATATGACCGCGCCCGCCGATATCAGCAATATGGTCGAGCGGACACTGGATCAATTCGGCGCCGTTGATGTCATGTTCGCCAATGCCGGCATCTATATCCCCGGCGAATTTGCCGATGGCGACCCGGAGGCATTTTCGGAGTTGTTGACCATCAACATTGATGCCGTATTGCGTTGCGCCCACGCCGTTATCCCGAGCATGAAAGCAGGGGGTGGCGGCGATATCGTCGTCACCAGTTCCATTTCCGGCTTTATCGATGTGCATTGGGAACCGATTTACAGCGCGAGCAAACACGCTGTGCAAACCTTCGTGCATACGGTGCGGCGGCAAGTGGCCGGCGACGGCATCCGTGTGATGTCGCTGGCGCCCGGCGCGGTCGCCAATCCGCTTTGGGGCTTCCATGACGCCGACGAGATCAAGCGCGTTTCGGAAGGCGAGCGGAGCTATTTGACCTCGGAAGATTGCGCCGAAGCGCTCGTGTTTATGTTGACGAGGCCGGCGCACGTCACGATCCGCGACCTAGTGATCTTGCCGCAGAATCAAGTGAATGTCTGATAGAGGTTAACGAGATGAGCAGCGCGCTCGCAGGCAAAGTGGTCATCATCACCGGGGCAAGCTCGGGCATCGGCGCGGCAAGCGCCCGCCTGCTTTCCGAACATGGCTGCCGGCTGGCGCTCGCCGCGCGCTCGGTCGACAAGCTAGAGCGGCTCGCCACAGCAATCGACGGCGAGGCGCTCGCGATTCGCGCCGACATGACGATACCCGCAGATATCACCTGCATGGTCGAGCGTACGCTGGAACGCTTCGGTCGGATTGACGTTCTCTTCGCCAACGCCGGCGTCTTCATCATGGGCGACTACGCCGCTGGCGATCCGGAGGCGTATACGAACTTGTTCAAGGTGAACGTCGATGGCGTCACACGTTGTATGCACGCTGCCATCCCCGCCATGAAAGCGCAGGGCGCCGGCGATATCCTGGTGACAAGCTCCATCGCCGGTCACGAAGAACTACACTTGGGGCCGGTCTACGGCGCATCCAAACACGCCATCCAAACCATCGTGCATACCACCCGGCGTCAACTGGCGGGGGATGGCATCCGCGTCATGTCCCTGGGTCCGGGCCGGGTCGCCAACGAATTATGGGGGCTCACCGACCCCGATGAGATCGAGCGCCTGACACGCGCTGAGCGTGAATACCTGAAAGTGGAGGATGTCGCGGAAGCCGCGGTTTTCATGCTCTCGCGCCCGCGGCATGTCACGATACGCGACATTGTGATGCTGCCGCAGAAGCAGGATGTGTGAGATTTCAGCCGGTAGCGACCCTCAGTTTTGAAAAGCGCGCCACTGCCCCTCACTGAGCGTCAACCGGCGGATGCCAGCCTACGGAAACCCAGAGGCTTCTGGATTCCACGACGTCTCGCCGGTTCATCCTCAGACGCGCAACAGTTGCCCGACCGCAGGGACTCAGCCCCATGATCATAGTGCCATCATTGCTCCAACAAAAGTGATCATCCCAGCTTTGTTGTCGTGGGTGAAACAACGCCGTCTCGATGTTTGTTTCCGGATCTATTCCGCTTTCAAAATTGTATTTGTGCGCATTGCAGCCGGTACACGCGAGGCAAAGATTCTCAACTACTGTTTCGCCGCCGGTCGACTCAGGGACAA
The DNA here is from genome assembly GCA_034420635.1 of Anaerolineae bacterium. Lineage (GTDB taxonomy): Bacteria > Chloroflexota > Anaerolineae > Aggregatilineales > Phototrophicaceae > UBA6055. The sequence goes on from DAOULD010000123.1 coordinate 4,859, forward strand.
TGTGATTGAGTTCCATCGACACCACAATGATCATTTGTGATTGACAGTATTCACACCGCTTCTTCGCCCGGTCGACAACCAGCTTTCGTATTCAATTTGGAATGAATGCCATGTGCTACACTCCAAATTCCAAGTACGCTTCAATGTCATGACCACGCTGCTTCATCAACACCAATGCCTTGCTTCGTAAAAGCATTTGTCGATCAAGCACAGCGACCAGATGCTCAAGCTCATTCTTTTCCTCTTCAGAGATCACTCCTTGCTTGCCAAGTGCGGTAAGTTCACGCAATCGAGAATCCTGTGCCCAACTTAATCGGCGATGCACCACTTCCCAAAGTTGCTCCTCACTGAATTCATTGAGCGATTCGGGAGAGATCTGCTCGTTGGTGGAAGTTCCAAACAGTATAGTTAAGCCATCCTGTAGAACCGATTCGATAGAGCGGTTGCCGCCCCTAGCGATGTTGCGCGCACTCTCGAATATATCGTCGGGGATCTCTAGCTCGATCGTTGACCGCTTCATGCTTAGCTACCTCGCGAATCGTTTATATCATTGTAACGCATAATCGAACGCTTGAGCGAGGGGGCACGATTACTCAAAGGTCGAGGATCTCAACGAAGCTGCCGACACGCTCACGCGCCAACTCGCAGTAGGCCTTGCTGATGTCGATGCCGATCCACTGCCGTCCCGTCTTTTCCGCGGCGATAGCCGTCGTACCAGATCCGATGAAGGGATCGAGGACAGTTTTTGCCTCCGTTGAGTCAATACAACGTTGCGCCAGCGCCAGCGGAAATGGCGCCGGATGTGGATTCTTGGTCTCTTGCGGAATGCGCCAAACATCGCCTTGCGCATTGGCTTTCGCCGCCAGGCGGAACTTGGGCTTGGCGATCAAATAAATCACCTCGAATGTTGGTAGGAAGTATCCGGGATTGAAGTTGATGCCGCCATTTCGCTGCCAGATGATGATCTGGCGCACCGGAAAACCATCGACAATATCCGCGCGATCTTGCAGCAAACCGCCTTGCACGCGCCATTTGTGATTGTAAAAGATCGCGCCGTCTTCGCTTAGAATTCGCATCATCGCTTGAAGGCAATTTCGTTGCCAGGCGACGTACGCTTCATGAGGCATGGCATCGTCATGATCGGCATAGCCTTTGATGAGTTCCGCTTGGGGCCATTTGCCGCCGCTGCCGTTCTTGAGACCGTTCCCCGTGCTGTTCTTGATGTTGTAAGGCGGGCTGGTGACGACCAGATCAACTGAGCCGGCCGGCATCTGATTCATCAATTCGATGCAATCGCCTTGATGCACCTTGCCCAGCCAAGATTCAATACCTGATTGAGAGGTTGGGGAGAGATTTGCTTTTGCTTCCATAGGGGCGCGCCTCACAACAACTAAGTAGTTCCAAGTTAGTCGTGCGAAAAAAAGCGTGTGCTGTAGGGGCGGCACGCTGTGCCGCCCGTTCCTTCACTAATTGTTTTCGGGCGTTTCAGCGAAACGCCCCTACACCTCGTCACTTTTCCGGATTCTCATTACTTTCCTGGAACTACTTATGTATTAAAAGCGGACGCATTGTTAGCTGTGCTGAGGCATTCGAATCGCGCGCCTCATGTCATGCGGAAGACTTACATAGCGGGCACAAGAAGCACTTTCGAGACATCGCCCGGCGCCTCGATCAAGCGCTCGAACCACTTGCCGCCCTCAGCCAGCGGCGCTTCGACGATCCAGGGATCCAGGCGGATCGCGCCCTCGCCCAGCAAGTCCAGCGCGGCAGCGAAGTTCGCGGCGGTATAAGCGAAGGAGCCGAGGGCACGAATCTCGCGGCGGATCATATTCGCCACCGGCATGACGCTGCTCTCCTCGTGCAAGCCGCTGAGGATTAGGGCGCCAGTTGGACGTGTTGCCGAGACACATTGCTCGCGCGTCAAGGCGCTGCCCACCGCATCCACCGAGACCGCCACGCCGTCGCCAGCCGTCGCATCCAACACCGTATGTACCGTGTCTGCCTCCCTGGGCTGGATGGCGATGCCGCCCAGGTCCTCGCCCATCGCCAGACGCGCCTCATCAATCTCGGCGATGAAGACGCGCGCGGCGCCGCGGAGCTTGAGCATCTGCAGGGAGAGCAAGCCGATGGGTCCGGCGCCGATGATCAAGCAATCAGCCCCAGAGACATCGCCCGCCAGTTCGGCGATGCGGACGGCGCAGCCGACTGGCTCGGTCAGCGCTCCGATTCGGCTGTCCATGCCCTCCGGCAAGGTCAAGGCGAGCTTTGCCGGGACGCTGATGTACTCCGCGAAGGCGCCGGGGCGATGCGCGCCCAAGAGCCGACGATTGCAGCATAGCTGGGTGAATCCGGCGACGCATTGCCGGCACTCGCCGCAGTACCAGAGCGGATTGACTGTCACGAGACTACCCACTGTCAGATCCGGGCGCAGGGTCGCTACCATCGGACCGACGGCCACAATCTCGCCTGCGAATTCGTGCCCCATGATCAGAGGGGGCACGCGCAGCGCGTTGTGGCCCAGGTAACCGCTCAATTCCGATCCGCAGATGCCGACATAATCCACCTTCACCAGGATTTCATCCGCCGGCGCTTCCGGTCGTTTTTCTTCGCGCATCGACATCGTTCGCGCCGCTTCCCAAATCAGTGCTTTCATCGCTGCCCGTCCTCTTGTCTATCGCTGGTCGCTCAACTGCTCGATAGTGTATCGAATTCGGTTGGAATAAAGAACAACAACCACCTGACAGCCGGTAGGGGCGATCGAAGGTCAGTGTCTACGCGACTCGATGGATCGCCCGATGAGTAGAAACTGAATGCGTATCGGGCGACTCACCGAGTCGCCCCTACCAACGTCGTTCATATATTGGGTTAAAGATCTCATGTCGAGAACTGTAAGATGTATTTCAACCGAAATAGATACACTGCGAACTGGTCTTTGACCTGGTTCATGCGCCTGAATTATACTCCACGCGGGTTGGCAAGCCATTGTCGATCACGGACTTCGCTCGCCAACCCCCGATCCCGGCAGCGATTGTCCGACATCGGGATCTGCCAGACTCAATTACATGCATGAGGATATCAAAATGAAGATCAAGCATATTGAAGCGGTACGGGTCAATCTGCCGCCGCGGCGGATCAGCGCCAAAGCCCGCCGTCCATCTTGGAATTCAAACGACGAAGTTGCCAATCCCATGTCCGGGTATGGCCACGTAAAACGGCATCGCAGCAAATGGATGCCGACGGGCTGGGAGCGCGTCTATGCTAAAGTCACGCTCGAGGACGGCACTTGGGGGCTGGGCGGGACCAGCCACGGCCGGCCGGTCGCGGCGATCATCGACGATCACCTGGCGCCGCAGTTGGCGGGTCAGGACGGCTTCGCCATCGAGCGCCTGGCCGATATGATGTTCCGCCTGACCAAGCCCTACGGCACAGTCGGCTTGGCTTCTTACGCCATCAGCGCCGTCGATCTGGCGCTCTGGGACGCCAAGGGCAAGGCGCTCGGGCTGCCTGTTTACAGCTTGATCGGCGGGCTGCAAAAGGACAAGATCTATTGCTATTCCACCGGCAACGATGTCGATTGGTATCAGGAATTGGGCTTCAGCGCGCACAAGCTGGCGCAGCCTTACGGGCCTGCCGATGGGCTGGACGGGTTGCGGGAGAACGAGGCTTTTGTCGGCGCTATGCGCGAGTTGGTCGGCGACAATTGCGAACTGATGCTCGATTGCTGGATGGCTTTTGATGTCGATTACACCGTGCGGCTGGCGGAGGCGCTGCGTCCCTATAAGCTCAAGTGGATGGAGGAATGCCTGATCCCAGAGGATATGGACGCCCATGCCGAGTTGCGGGCGCGCCTGCCCTGGCAGACCCTAAGCACCGGCGAACACTGGTACAGTCATGTGCCCTTCCAGTACGCCATCAAGCACGATCTGGTAGACATCTTGCAGCCGGATATCGAATGGGTTGGCGGCTTGACCACCTGTATCAAAATCGCCCATGCTGCCGAAGCCGCGGGCAAAAAGGTCATCCTGCACGCCGGCGCGCGCAGTCCCTACGGGCAGCACTTCTCGATGGCGATGCCGGCCGTGCCCTGGATCGAATACTTCATCGGCGAGCCGCCGGGCGTCCCGCTAAAAGACGGCACCTTGTTTCCCGATATGCCCTACGCTGTCGATGGCTGGCTCGAGATCACTGACGCGCCGGGATTCGGCATTCAGGTTGACGAGTCCTGGATTGAGCCGTTTTGGGGCTGAGGCTTTTCTGAATGAATATGGGCGCTAGCAATCTAAGAGGCGTTTGCTGCCTCAGCCTACTAATCGTGGCGCGGGGGAGACGGGGACTACGATGATGTCCATATCGAGGACAGCTTCCAAATGTCGATTGACTTGACTCTGGCCCGGCCACGGGAATAGACAGCAAGGCCAGTGCTATCAGACCTGTTAGGATAAACTCTGCTGGTGATACAGGCGCGATCATTGGCATAGACTTCAATGACAGAGCAGTCGACAAATACCCTCAAGCGCAGGGCTTCGCCCGGGGAAAGCTCGAAGTCTCCCTCCTGTACGTCATCGGCGCCTACGCCGTCCTGGAGCAGCCTGGAACGGCGCCGATCAAGGCCCAGTTTTTTACGAGGCGCGTTATAGAATATGGTGGTTTCTTCTTCGCTATCGGGCGAGCAGCGAACTTTGAGGCCACATTCTTCAGCGTCAGCGGGATCAATCTCGGCAGCGATTTCAAGCGCATCGCCTCGCAGGTCAAGGGATAATTCTGGTGAAGCGGCGGACAGGTTTATGTCGGTCAACTGATGGCGCTCGCGCCGCAGAGACGCAATCTCGGGCGCCGGGCGCATCGCCAGCAGCCCATCATCACGCAATGATAGAACCCTTGGCAAGGACATGACACCCGACCAACCGGAAGCCCGTTGCGCGTCAACTGACCGGTCCTCTCCACTGAAGCCCCACATGATACGACGTCCCCGTGAATCCTTCATGGCGTGTGCCGCGTAAAAGTGCCGATCGCCATAGTCGAGCTTGCGCACCGCGTCTGGAACAAAGCGATGCTCGTGATAGCTCCCTGTGAAGTAGATGCTATAGAGTGGATCAGTATCCCAAACGGTAACGAGCAGAACATGCTTGTCGCCGAGCGGAAAGAATTGCGGAACTTCCCACACAGTCCCGGTCCATACAGGCGCGGAATCATGCATGTCGCCAACGCACAAGGGCTGCAGGTACTCCCAGCTAAGCAGATCTTTTGACCTGTATAGCAGCACCGCTCCGCCAACATCTTGAATGCCCGCCCCGATTGCCATGTACCAGTCGCGTTGCTCGCGCCAAACGAAGGGGTCGCGGAATCCGGTAACGTTTATATCGTCAGGAGGATGGGCAATGATGGGGTTTCCAGCATATTTCTCCCATGAAAGCAAATCATCTCCACCGGTTGCCATACAGACGCGCTGGTTACGCGGGTTCGCCCAATCTCCCTGGACGCCGGTGTAAAAGATAGTCGCCAAGCCATTGTTGTTCACGGTACATCCGGACCAGCAACCGTTTTGGTCCGGACCGTCAGGGGTAGGGGAGAGCGCGATTGGCAGGTCCACCCAATGCGCAAGATCGTCACTGACAGCATGACCCCAGTGCATATTATCCCATACGGCGTCGTGCGGATTGTGTTGGTAAAAGAGATGGTATTTGCCTTCCCACTCAATGATGCCGTTAGGATCGTTCATCCAGTTCGCCGGTGGCGTGAAGTGATAGCGCGGACGGTGCGGGTCACCGGCCAGTTGCCGGCGTCTGGCATTTGCGGCAAATGCGTTCATGTCGGCTATCCCTTCAGCCCGGTGGCGGCGACGCTTTGCACAAACCATTTCTGGAAGAGCAAAAACAGGATGAGAACCGGAATTGTGATCATAGAAGCGAAAGCCAAAATCTGCGCCCATTTGACATCCTGGCCATAAAACGAAGTGATGCCGACAGTCAGTGGCCGGGACGCTTCACCGCGGGTCGCCATCAGGGGCCATAGATAGGAGCTCCACAAGAACAGAGCCTGCAGAATCGCGACGGTAGCGAAGACAGGACGCGACAGGGGCACAATGATCCTCCGGTAAACCGCAAAAGGGCTCCCGCCGTCGATGGTGGCCGCTTCGTCGAAATCCCGAGGGATGCCGATGAAGAATTGGTAAAAGAGAAAGATTGAAAAGGCGTCCGCTACGAACGGGATAATTTGTACGTGCAAGGTATCCAACCAACCTATAGAACCGTCTATCCAGGGAAACTCGTTGACGAGCACCAGCAAAGGCACAACGATGGCGTCGAGCGGCACAATGGACAGCGCTATGACCAGTGAAAGGACGACGGTTTTCCCCTTCCAGCGCAAGCGCGCCAGAGCAAAGGCGATCATGCTATTGACAACCAGACCGGCGGATACTGTCGCCAGGACGATAAAGGTGGAATTGAACATGAATCGCCCAAAGGGCACCCGGCGAAAAACGCTGGTGAAGTTTTCCAAGGTGACTTCGTGAGGGATGAAAGCCCAGATAATCGTTTTGAGATCGTCGAAGATCAGCTTTTCCGGTTTGAATGAAGATACGACCATGAACACGATAGGAAACAAGAAGAATATCGCAAGCCCGATCATGATGCCGTAATCGATGACCAGGATTAGAAAGCGCCGCAGGCGACGGCGCGATTGCAGGCGGCGCGCTCGGTAATCATTTTCTCCAGCAATTCTGGCGGACATTGCGCCTATTCCACCTCGACGTCCGATTTCAAGAGCGCGCGTTGCATCAGAGCGATCGTCACAACAAGGATGAAAAATAGTACGGTGACAGCAGAGCCATAGCCGATTTTCTGTTGCCGAAAACCGGTGTCGACGGCATGGAACACAACCGTGACGGTGGCATCTTGCGGCCCGCCCTTCGTCATCACATCGACCTGGGTGAATAGACGAAAAGCCAGGATCGTCGTGCTGATGATGACGAAAATAGTCGTATTGCGAAGTTGCGGAATCGTCACGTGCCGAAATTGCTGCCAGGTATTGCCGCCGTCAATCTGCGCCGCTTCGTATAAAGACTGCGGGATGCCCTGTAATCCCGCCAAAAAGATGATCATCTGGAATCCCGCCGCTTGCCAGGCGGAGAGGATAATGATTGCCAACAGGGCGGAATCGGCGCTGATCAACCAGTCCGGCTGGAAGTTTCCAAAAGTAACCGCGCTTAGAAAGCGATTGATCAAACCTTGATCCGGGTTGTAGAGAAAGGTCCAAACGATAGCGAGCACCGCCATAGAAGTGACAACCGGGCTGAAGTAGATGGTGCGAAACACATACCTCCCTCGCAGTCGCTGGTTGACTAGCAAAGCCATGATCAGCGCCAAGCCGCCCTGTCCCGGCACAATTACCAAGACAAAGACGAAGGTATTGATGAGCGAACGCAGAAAGGTGGGATCCCTGGCAATGACGACATACCGCCCGCCGAAAACATCAGAGGTGAACCATTCGCGGTATCCCTGGTAGGCGGGGTTGCCGCGGACGATAGTGCGCGCGCGGGGATAGATCCTGTTGCCTTCCGCATCAATCCGAGCCTGACCCGTCGCCGGATCAACTTCAGGCGCCAGCCGTATGATTTGGAGGCCCAGCAGGTTCTGATAGTTCTGGAATCCGACGTACTTGGTCGGCAGCGGAGAGATGAGGCGCTTGTTGGTAAAGCTCCAGTATACGCCGCCAAAGAGCGGCAAAGCCACGAACAGAAACAAGCCGATGAGCGCGGGCGCGCTCATCAGCCAGGCGTATGTCCTTTCATGACCTTGGAAACGCGTCGACCGTCTCATGCAATTACCTGCCCAAGGATGCCAGCAGGTTATGTGTTAGCTGCCCTCGGTCATGCTTCGCGACCGAAGCGGAGTAGCCGCAGCCAACTGCACTGGGCCGCGGCTACCGACGGGATGTCGCCAGGAGCAATGCTCAACTCTGAACGGGATATCCGTCATTATCGGCAATGTCCTGATCGATTTTGTCGACTGCGGCATCGAGTTCAGCCTGAATATCACCGCCCTTGATGATGTTGTCCATTGCCGTGAAGAAGGCGGAGGTGACAGCAGGGTAGCCGGGCGTAATCGGCCGCGGAATGGCAATGCCGGATTCGAGTTGCTGCACAAATATGTTCATGCGTCCACCTTCGCCAAACAGCTCGGACATGGCCAGAGCCGAGAGGCGACCGGGCACAGCAGCATTGACATCGGTAATGCTCAGGATTTCTTCCGGCGTGAGCATGAACTCCATGAAGGTCCAGGCAGCGTCAGGATTGTCGCACTGCGTCGTGATTGACCAAGCCCAGGAGCCCATGCCGGTGGCTTGACGGGCGCCGAAATTCACTACCGGCAGGACAATCATGTCATCGCCAAAGGCTTCATAGTAGCCTGTGGCCATCCAGTGCCCAAGGAAACCCATCGCCGCGTTCCCGTTGATGAATTCGTTGTCATCCGGCGGGGTCAGCGTGGCATATCCATTGTCAAACAGGCTCTTGATCCATGCCATGGCCGCCACCGCTTCCGGACCGTTCAAAAGACCCTCGGCGCTTAAGGTCTCTCTGTCAATCAGATCGCCGCCAAAGCCCTGAACGACCGGGCTGAAGGCATAGGTGTACCACTCACCAGCCCCGTAATTCATCTTCAGATCTATCGCGTACTCAACGCTGTCCAATGCCTGCAAACTCGCCAGCACATCGTTGAATTCGTCAAGCGTCCAGGCGTCGTCAATGCTAGTCGGAATGCGCAAGCCGGCTTCTTCCAGCAATGACACTCGACCCACAAGCGCCAAGCCCGAATCATACTGTCCCATGGCGTAGATCTTGCCATTGTAGAAGCCCTGATCAATCAACGACGGGAGGATATCGGCGCGCAATTCATCAGACATGTAATCGTCCAGCGGCGCCAGGAAGCCCGCCCAGGCGTAGTTATACAGGTTTGGACCATCCAGATCGAGAATGCAGGGGAGGTCGCCCGCCACGGCGGCGGCGTTCACGGCGTCGTTATAGCCGGTGCCGGCTACCAAAGAACCGGCGAGCTCGACGAAGTTAACCTGAATCGCGTCTTGCATGGCGTTGAAGCGGTCAACTTGAGCGCGGGTCTCGTCATTTTCTTCTTGCGTGCCGCCGTGGTACCAAAGCTCAAGCTCTACCATGTCCTGAGCCAGCATGCCGGCTGGCATGAATGCCGCCAATGCCAGCAGAAGAACAGAAACGATTACGGCTTTATGTTTCATGAGTTTTCACTCCTTGTTAAACAACTCTATTGATCTTTTTCGAAGATTTTAGGCAGGTTAGTGCATTCCGAGACTGGCATCTTCGCGCTCACTCGCGAGTATCGCAGGATGCCGAAGCTCACTGCTCCACTGACGAAGTCCGTCGAAGACTTAAACCTGTCACCGTCTCAACCCGAACAACACCAGCCCTAGCGGATTGCCGATGGTCGCCATCGAGCCCTGAAATGACTCATCAATGTCAGTTTGTTTGAAGCGATCTCACTGGAGTAACCGCCAATGATGAGTCCTGTCTTGTCGTCTATTTTGGGGTCGATAAGTCCTCCTTTTCCAAGATTTTCTTATCTATTAGACCGACATGCTCGCCAGAGTTGAAGGCTTGTCGCTTTCTGCGAGCGCGGGAGCCTTTTTCGTTGCCGTAAAATAATGAGGCTGCTCGCCGCATGAGCGCCACGGTTTATCAAATATGAGGATGAGCCCGCATCGACAAATTTGCTTTGCCAACTTTGAGGCGCTTCGCAGGGCGAGAGCCGATCCGATGCGTTTTCTTCGGATCAAGGCGGCTGCGCTGCAAAATCCGCGGATCTGCTTCCAAACAACTCATAAAAGTCTACTAATAAGTATTCATGATCATTATACGAATCATATCTGAACTTAGCTGTATCGGCAAACTTTTGCACAACTGCGGCAGGGCAATCGCTTCAAATTTTTTTACCACCGAGAACACCGAGGACACCGAGTTTAGGGAATTTTGATAACTATTCCTCTAAATCCGTCACCTGAATATGACAAAGTCGCCAGCGAAACTTCATCCGTCGCTCAAAAGCGCGCCTGAAATAAGACAAGCCCTTTTGTTTCGTTGCTTTTCTCGGTGTCCTCGGTGGTTAACAATCAGTCCAATTTCGCATCATGTCAGTCGCCATCAGTTTGAAGCGATTGTCCTGACAACTGCGAGTCTCGACAGGGTTCTCATATACCCAGCCGCTCGAATTGCTCGGGCGGGGCATCGTTAGCCCGCATGAGGTCAACCAGCTTATCGACCATGCGTTCCTCAGCCGCCGGGTCTTGAATCGGGCTTAACTGGCCGGGATCGCTTTCCAGATCATAGAGCATGGTCTCGAACACCGGAATGGAAGGGGGCCTGCGCTGCGTGCCGATCTTCATGGTCGGGCAATCCTTGGTGAATGTAAAAGGCGCCTGCAACTCGATCTCTTGCAGTTCCTCGACCTTGAAGCGATGACGCATGTGCGTCGGCATCAGCGTGTAATTGTAGAGTGGCTGATTGTTTTCATTCGCTGACGCGCGCATGTAGACATATCGTCCGTCATTCACGTTGACATGTCCGCCGTGTATGCCGTACAAGACAGCATCGCGAAGGGCTGTGTCCTTCGCGACAGTTTCTCCCAGCGGCTGTCCCTGCATATCCGGCGGCCGATCGACGCCGAAGTAATCAAGCACCGTCGCGGGCAGGTCAATCGTCTGGACCAGGCTGCTGCGACGCTCGTTGCTGACGCTGGCGCGCGGATCCCAGATGAAGAGCGGGATATTCGCCAGTTCGTTGTACCAGGGCATGCGCATCTTGCCCCACCAATCGTGTTCGCTGAGCAAAAAGCCATGATCCGTGTTGACGATCAGCATGGTATCGTCCCACAGTTCCAGTTCGTCCATCAGATCGAGCACTAGCCCCAAATAATGATCGCACATGCTCATCAAAGCCGCGTATTCACAGCGCATGTGATGGACGGCTTCCGGCGATTGATCGACGCGGGTATAAGGCGGCCAATCGAAAAGCGGCCCGTCGTACGCGTGGGGATAAAGCGCTTTCCAGCGCTCTTGCGTGAAAAAGGGCTCGTGGGGATCAAAGGTTTCGATCTGCAGGTACCAGTTGTCGGCAGCGGCATTTTTGCGGATGAACTCGCTTCCCAGGGTGAAGGTCTGCGCCTGCGGCATGGCCGATTCTTCGGTAATATAGTCGCGGTTGACAAGGTCTTGTCGAACGTTAACCGCCCGTTGGTCTGGCCTAATCTCCAAGTGTGGGGCATCGACCTCGCCTTTCCAGAGGTCGCCTTCTTGCCCGCGCACCAGTTCATAGGTGGAAAAACGATTGTGATAGGTCGCGCCACCGTCTTCCCAATAGTGGTAATGATCGGTGACCAGATGCGAATGGATGCCTTCTTCGTCCAGGATCTGCGGCATGGAATCGTCGAAGGGCTCCAGCGGTCCCCAACTGCGATGCAGGAAGTTGTAGCGCCCGGTGTGCAGTTCCCGCCGGGCCGGCATACAGGGCATGCTGCCGATAAACGCGTTGTCAAAGGTCGCGCTTCGCTCGGACAGGCGCTGGAAATTGGGCGTATGTACCCAATCGCCGCCATAGGGCTGCAGCATGTGCCGGTTAAGCGAATCGAACATCACCATGATTGCTTTCATAATCCGAGCAACTCCCGTTACGCTTGACAAGACCGTATCATAGCGAAATTCATCGGTCGCGACAACATGGTCGGAGGCAACAGCAAGACAAAGGCGACCGCGACGCCATTGACGCATTCCTGCAGGATCCATCTCGCGGGGGAATCATAGCCGGGGCGACCGACCTATCAAATCATGCAATCGCCGCCTTGAGCGCCGCCACGGCTTCCGCTTCCGCCTCGCGCGCATTGGCGAGCTGGCGCCGGATGTCGTCACGCAGGTCCGCGATCTCGGCTTCCGTCATCGGGAAGTCGCTCTCGCTGGCGGCCTTCGCGGCCTCGATTCTCCCGTTGCAGGCGACGATCTCGTCCAGTTGCGCCGCGCCTTGCTCGATAAACAGGTCCGTCTTGCGGTCAATATTGTCACGCACGTCTTTGAGTAAGGGTACAGCCTCGGGCAAGAGCGCGCCCAGCAATCCCCGCCAAGCCTCCCCGGCGTTGCGATAGCGCAGCGCCACATTTTCGAGCGCCGGCAAGCCCAGCACAGCCGCCGCTTCGTCAAGGAAATCGGCATAGACATCGCGTTCGGCAGCCATCGTCTTGCCAAAAGCCGGACCCAGGAAGGTATAGGAGCTGATCAGCACAGCCAGCAGCGGACGCCCGGTCGGGTATTCGCGCGCCCAACTGCCTTTGCTCGTTTTCTCGAGCATATCCCCCCAGTGCTCCATAGCGCGCAGTCCAAAGTTCTTGGCTGATCCCTTGGGCGGTTTCTCGGTCATCAGGCGGACGCAGTCTTCCAGCCCCTGACGAAGTGCGTCAGCGAGCTTGGCTTCGTCCGGATGGCCCAGCAAGAGCAGGCGGTGCTTTTCCTTTTTGATGCGTCCGCGCGCCTTGTCCAGGTCCTCCGCGCTGACGGTCAACGGCACGCGGCTGCGGTCCGAGATCTGAGCTTCGCCTTTCTCGGGTTCATAAGCAAAGATGACCAGGGGCATGCCGCCCCACATGCCTTCGTCATAGGGCATGGCGTTATAGGGCAGCAGCCACATATCCGGGCTGGCCACCGGCGCGTAGCCCTCTTCCAGCGCGTTGACCAAGTTTTGCCGTCCCTTGTCGGCGCTCGCCGTTTGTCGCGCATCGCGGGCGATGCCCATGCGATCGAAAATCGTCTCCATCGGCCCGAAGGTATTGCGCGTCAGCAAGTTGACTTGCGGATCGTATCCCTTGTAATGAAAGGTGAAATAACCGAAGGTGATGCCGCCGCTAATGCCCAGCAACATAGCTTCGGTAAACGGTTCGCCGGTATGGGGCGCTTTGACGCCTTGGTAGTCCAGGGCGTTTCGGATGGCAGCCGTATCCCAATAGCGGCCCTCGAATTGGCTGTAGTTTTCCAGTGTTGGCATGTGAACCCGCTTTCTTATGCTCAGTGCGATTATTGCCAGTTTATGGCTTTTGACCTGTCCAGTTCCAAATCAGAGACATACTCGCCGCCGTTTACTCATCTCCCGCTCATCTTCCCCGTTTGTCGCTCAAATTGCTCCCGCTTTGCCTTCGGCTTGCGCCTCGGTATTGTGCATCACTTCGTGGCCGGATCCCCCGGACAGAATGTCGAAGTCAACGCCCAGATCGGCTTGTTGCACATGATCCGTGAACAAGCGAGTATATCCTCTGGGACTATGGGCGGCGGAGGGCTGCCACTGGGCGCGGCGCACTTCCAATTCATCTTCCGATATGTCGAGGTGCAAGCGGCGTTGGGCAACATCCAACTCGATCATGTCGCCGTCGCGCACCAGAGCCAGCGCCCCGCCGACCGCCGATTCCGGAGCGACATGCAAAACGACCGTGCCATAGGCGGTCCGCTCATGCGACCATCGGAAATACGCAGCATATCGCTCACTCCCTTGTCCAAAAGCTTGCGAGGCAGGCTCATATTGCCCACTTCGGGCATGCCGGGGAAGCCCCTGGGACCGACGTTCTGCATCACCAGCACACAGTCTTCGTCGACATCCAGATCGGGATCGTCAATACGCGCGTGGAAATCGTCCAGTGACTTGAACACGACGGCGCGTCCACGATGCCGCAACAGTTGTGGCGTGGCGGCGGAGGGCTTGATGACCGCGCCGTCGGGGCAGAGGTTGCCGCGCAGCACGGCGATGCCCGCCTCTCGCTGAAAAGGCGCGTCGAGCCCGCTGATGACCGTCTCGTCGAAACAGATCGCCCCGGCCGTGTTCCGGGCATGAGACTCGCCCGTAACCGTGATCGTATCCATAGCCAGCAATGTCGCGGCGTTTTGCATCACGACGGGCAAACCGCCGGCATAATAGAATTCCTCCATCAGGAAATCGCCCGCCGGTTTCAGGTTGACCAGCAGCGGCAACTGGCTGCCCAACTCATCAAAATCGTCCAGGCAGAGATCAACGCCGATTCGTCCGGCTATCGCCAGCAAATGCAGGATGACGTTGGTCGAGCCGCCGATGACGGCGTTGATCTTGATGGCATTCTCGAAGGCGTCCCGCGTCAGTATCTTCGAAAGCCTCAGCTCTTCTTTCGCCATCTCCACGATGCGATTGCCACTAAAGTGGCAGAGCCGCCGGCGGCGCGCATCGGGCGCGGGAATCGCCGCGCCGCCGGGCAACATCAAGCCGAGCGCCTCGACCACGCAAGCCATGCTTGATGCCGTGCCCATCGTCATGCAATGCCCGTCGCTGCGGGACATACAGGTCTCGGATTCAATATAATCCGCCGCGCTCATCTTGCCGGTGCGCCAGTCGTCGGTAAAGCGCCATTTGTCCGTACCCGCGCCGATATTTCGTCCCTGAAACTTGCCATTCAACATCGGGCCACTGGTCACGACAATCGTCGGCACATCGACGCTGCAGGCGCCCATGATGGCGGCTGGCGTGGTCTTGTCGCAACCGACCAGCAGCACCACGCCATCAAGCGGATTGGCCCGGATTGATTCTTCGACATCCATGCTGGCCAGATTGCGGTAGAGCATGGTCGTCGGGCGCATCAGCGTTTCGCCCAGGGACATCACGGGAAATTCCAGCGGGAATCCGCCGGCTTCCAAGACGCCTCGTTTGACGTGCTCGCTGAGAATGCGCAGGTTGGCGTTGCAGGGCGTCAGTTCCGACCAGGTATTGCAAATGCCGATGACGGGGCGGCCGTCGAACATTTGCTGGGGCGTACCCTGGTTCTTCATGCGGCTGCGAGACTTGAACCCGGCTTGCCCGTCCCGCAAGAACCAATCGTGACTGCGCAAGGGCATGAGCCTGCTCCTTTTCCGGTCTCAATCCGCTGCCGAGTATAACGCAAGCGGCGATGTTCTCGCAGTCCGGTCCGCCATGCGTTTGCCACTTGCGATATGCGCCTTTGGCGATATGCTTGCGATGGAATAGTGCCTGTTTTACCTACGCGAACCCTGTCCCATGCACCGTATATTCAAGCGCGAGCCAATTTATTACGGCTGGTATATCGCCTTGGCGCTGGCCATCACCGAAACCGTCTCCTTTGGCGTGATATACTACGCCTTCTCCGTTTTCATCACGCCGATGGAAGCGGAGCTCGGTTGGTCGCGCGGGGAGATCTCGGGCGCGTTTTCGCTCATGTGGTTGATCACCGGCATTTTCGCTTTTCCGGTCGGCTACTGGTTGGACAAACACGGATCGCGCCTCTTGATGACGGTCGGATCGATTGGCGCGACGGTGATGGTTCTGCTCTGGTCGCAGGCGAAGACGCTGCCCGAATTCATTGTCATCATGGCGCTGCTGGGTTTCTGCAGCGCCGCCATCCTTTACGAGCCCGCCTTTACAGTCATTGCCGCCTGGTTCGTGAACAAACGGGGCCGGGCCATGGCGGTCCTCACCTTTATCGCGGGTTTCGCCAGCACGATATTCGTTCCCCTGGCTGACGCCCTGCTGGTGGCGCATGGATGGCGGGGGGCGGTATTCATACTCGGCATCTTGTTGGGGCTAATCACGATACCGCTGCATGCCTTGGTCCTGCGCCGCCGACCAAGAGATCTGGGACTTGAGCCTGATGGCGAGGCGCGACCCGCGGAGCAAGGCGACGGCGAATCAATCAAGCTGGGCGCGGTGTTTCGTTCGCGCTTCTTCTGGATCCTGACCCTGGCCTTCACGCTTTCCACCTTGTGCATCGCGGCTGTGCGCGTACATTTTGTGCCGCTGCTGATCAGCATGGATATTCACCCCAGCAGCGCCGCAATCGCCAGCGGCGCGATCGGCGTCATGCAAGTGCTCGGCAGGATGATCATCGCCGCGATCGAATGGCGCTTTTCCAGCAAGACCATGGCGATCGGCGTCTTTATCCTCTTGGCGGTTTCTCTGGCCACGTTGCTCCTGGGCAGTTCGCCGCTGTTGATCATTCTTTTCATAGCGCTGTACGGCATGGCCATCGGCACCAATACGCTCATTCGACCCCTGATCGTCGCCGATACCTACGGCGCAACATTCTACGGGCGCATCAGCAGCACGATGGTTTTCTTTTTGACTTTGGCAGGCGCCTCGGCGCCCTTCGCCGCCGGCTTGGTTTTCGACTTCTTTGGATCTTATACGCCCATGCTCATCATTGTAACGGCTCTCTGCACTGTAGCGATTTTGCTGATTGCGCTTCTGCCAAAGAGCAGTTAAAGCATCGCGCCAGGGAAATCGTTTCAACATCAATATACGTCAAGTATCACGTAAATCTGGCAAAATGTAGGGGCGTTTCGCTGAGCCGCCCTTTTTCATCAACCATCTACTCGCGGGCGTTTCAGCGAAACGCCCCTACATCGCATACTTTTTGGCAGGCAAGAGGTTAGATCTCGGCGCTGTCGTCAGCGATGGTTATTCTTGATCCAATATCGAATTATGCCAGTTGCCATCAGTTTGAAGCGTTTGCCCTGGGCGCCGTGTCCTTGCAAGCACGACTAAATCGCGCGGGTGAGCCAGCCCTGCGCCAGACGCGCTTCGGTTTCCTCCCAGGCGCGTACGCCGCTGGTGGCGTCAGCCGCTTCGATATTGCATGCGGCCACTGCGCAAGCCCAGCGCGCGCAATCTTGATAATCCAGTCCGCGGATCAGCGCGGCGATCAAACCGGCATAGGCGGCGTCGCCAGCGCCGGTCGTGCCGGCCACTTGCACCTGGAAGGGCGGGCGCCAGGTCCGAATGCCGACCCAATCCGCAGGCGCTTGCCCGATTCTTGACAAGCATTCCAGGCGCCCCGCGTCCGCCGAAGCCCGCAAGTAGAGTCCACGCTCCCCGAGCTTGAATCCGGCGATGCCAACACCCATCTCCAGCAGTTCTCCAGCCAGATCGGCCAGGTACTCGGCTGTCATACGCGCGATGATCTCGCCCCCCCAACGATCATGATCGTCGCGCCGCAGCATGAACATGATCTCTTCAATGCTCGGCACAAAGATATCAACGAAGGGCAGACATCGGCGCAGGATCGCGCGCCAATCCGCTTCACCGCTGGGACTGTCGGGGGCGGGCAAGCTCATGTCGACGCTGGTGATGGGTCCCAAAGCTTTGATAGTTTGCGCCAACTCAAGGAATCCGGCGCCAGCATCCTCGTACAATCGCGGCAGCAGCGTCGGATATCCCAGATGAAACAGTTTGCATCCGGCTGCCAGATCGAGATCAATGTTGTCCACGCCGAATCCGTGATAGACGCCGGTATGCGTCAGCAGGGTGCGGTCGTGGTTTTGTGGCTCGATGACAATCGTATAGGCGCTGGCGGCATCGGGCAGGACGCGGATGTGATCGCCGAGAGCGCTGTCGTATCCTCTCACGTAATCAATGATCGCCCGGCCCACCCAGTCCGCGCCCACGACCGCAAGCAGATCAACATCGATGCCCAAGCGGTGCAGCGCCAAGCCCGTATTGGAAACGGCGCCGCCGGTCGAATAAGAAATGCGGCCGATTTCGAACACTTTGCCCGCGCCGATGACTTGCTCGGGCTTGAGCGAGGACATGTCCGGCAAGATATCAAGCGCGATGTGGCCCGCTACCATTACGTCTGACGGCATTTAGTCGATCCGCTTTCCAATCTGTCCGCTTTTAATTGCTCGTTAATGAACCAGACAAAAGCCACTCGGCAAGTATTCGGCGAATCGTCCACAGGAATGTCGCGCTCGTACAAAACATGCCCCCAAGAGTGAGACCTTGGCAGTGGTGGCTGGAATGACGGGCGACCCAAGGGTCGCCCCTACGGGTTCATAAAAATGAAAACACCTCGGGCCGCGCCAGTTGCCGATAATCCGCGCTGCGCATCGCCAGAGAATAGCGCCGATCGCCGGCGTTGAAGACAATTCGCTCCACTTCAAAAAGTTGGGGCGTCGCGAATAGGGGCAAGTCAAACAAGTTGCCGAAGGGAGGCACGCCGCCGGGTTGAACCCCGCCGGTCAGCTCGGCAACTTCGTCCGCGCTGGCGAAGCGGATGTCCCGAGCCGCGAAATAGTCTTTGACCGCTTTGGCATCGAACCTGCGATCGGCCGGGAAGACCAGCATCACAAAAAACTTGTCCTGCTTTGATCGTTTCACGCGCAGGATGATGGCTTTGGCGCCGTGACGCAAACCGTAGCCCGGGCGCGTGGCCGCCGCTTCTTCGCTCGTGCGCACCGGCTCATGCTCAAAGGTTTCGTACCAGCAGGCTTCAGCGTCGAGCAGAGCCTTGACGCGCCCGACCGCCGCATGCAAATCTTCGATCACTGTTAGGCGTCCCCTTGCAGCGCGTCAACCAGAAGGAGCGACGCGGAGACCGGAAGGCCATCTACTGTGAAGGGACTGTGATCGTTGGCATAGAGCGATACCGTTAGGACCTCGGCGTCCGCGGGCAGCGCGCCCAGGTGATACCATTCGCCGTAGAGCCGCGCGATTTTCACGCCGTCAACATAAAGATGCGCGTGCCCTTCGCCGGGAATCGGATCGGTATCGATGTTCTGCGGAGTGAATATGAAATTGAGCGTCTGAACGCGCAGGTTGTAGCCCCCGCCGGCCAGCGGGATCAGTTGCAGGTCGACCACAGGCGCCCGATCCTCCGCCATTTCAACGAAGCGATCGCGATATGGATTTAGGCCTTCTTCCAGCGGCGTCCAATACGAGCTATAGGTTTCGTAGCATTCCAGATCGCCGCCAAAGACCTCGCGCTGACCGATCACAAAGGCATAGCGACCGATCTCGTTACCCGGATGCCAGAGAGCCACCGTATAAGTCGACGATTCAGGCGCTTTGAAGAAATAGTCGTCCCAATTCCAGAAGTACTTGCGGCTGAATGGCTCGAACCAGTAGACCGGCTCCGCCCCCAGCGGGACCATCATGGCGCTTTGCCCTGCGGGGATTTCAAGCGAATCGGGCAGTTGCGCATCCGCGCCGTTGGTGATGCCGGGACCATAAACTGCCATAACCGGCGAGAAAACCGCCTGATCGGGAATGGCGGGGATGCTCAAGCTCAAGAGGACGGATTGCCCGCGTTCCGCTTGAAAGCGAAAGTAGTCGACATCGCCTCTTGGGTACACGTTGCCGAAATAGGCATAGGAGATGGTGGCATCGGGCACGCGCCAGGGCGCTCGCGCGCTCAGGTCGGCGAATTCGCAAACGGGTTGATGCGCCAGCGCGACAGGCGCTATCAGAGCGAGAAAGAGGATCGTCAATAGCAGCGCATGTTTTGAGGAGTGTCTCATGTTGACATCTTTCAACTGTAGATTACGGGACCGTAATAGCCTACTGTGAAGGGGGTTGATTCTCGCACTCCATCTTTTCCGGCGTGATCAAACAGCGCTGGTTGACGGCGACCCGGGTGTATTCATGGTAATCGCCATTGAGCCAGCTGACGAGCACGCGGGTGATTTCGGATTCGCCCAAGCCGAAGTGCAGCGCCAGCTCGTTTCCCGCGCCCAGGCTCGAGCCGGATTTCACTTCGCGGATCTGTGACAAGCCGTCGACCGTGTCGACGCGCACCCGTGTGCCAATGGCGTCCCGATCAATACCGGCGCCGCCCTGCAGGTCAAAGGCGATCCAGTTGTTCAGCCGCGCGGCAACATTGTCATTCTGGAACAATTTGTGACCGACATTCCAATAGCTCAGCGCAAAATCGATGCGGCCGTCCCGGTCGTAATCGGCGGTGCTGAAGCCCATCGTCGGACGCGCGCCTTGGTTGAACAGGTCCTGATCGACCGCGGCGAAACTGCCATCCCGCTGATTATGATAGAGCATGTCCGGATACTGAAAGTGCATGCCCACGGGACCGTACTCCGGCGCCAAGCCATGGAGCAGTTGATCCGGATCATCCAGTTGCCCGCCCGCGGGCGCGGACTCCGGCGCCAGACCGGTCGATGCCAGGAACAAGTCCAGCCAGCCGTCGTTGTCGAAATCGAAAAATGCCGTGCCCCAGCCGACCGACTGCCCGGTGTCATAACCGACGCCGGCGAAGTCCGTGCTGTTGATGAAAGTGCCGTCGCCCTGATTCTCCAACAGGACCATGGCTCTCACCATATTGGAAAAATAAAAGTCCAGGTCGCCATCGTTGTCGTAATCGCCGGTCGCCAAGCCCATAGCGTGCACGACCGAATCCGTCCCGGAGGCCGCCGAAACGTCGGTGAAGCACCAACCATCACAACCCGCGCCGTCGTTGCGCATGAGCACATTGCCCAGGGCGTTCACCACCTTGTCATTGACGACATACAGATCGAGATCGCGGTCGTTGTCATAGTCAACCCAACTGGCCGAGAAGCCAGCGCCCAACAAAGCCTCGAAGCCCAACAAACCCGAGACATCGGTGAACGTTCCATCGCCGTCGTTGTGGTAGAGCGCGTCGCGGCTGCGGGAAAAGTCCTTCAGATCGCACTCGGGCACGCAGGACCAATTGACGACGTAGAGATCCAAATGGCCGTCCGCGTCATAATCGCCCCAGGCGGCTGTGGCGCCTTTGCCGATATCGCCGACGCCGGCCTCGATAGTCACATCGGCAAAGCCCTTGCCTTTGAGATTTCGGAAGAGGCGATTCGCTCCCATGTTCAGCACATAAAGATCGCGCCAGCCGTCATTGTCATAATCAGCCCAGACAGCGCCCCCGCTCGGGACATCCGGTAAACTCAGCGCCTCCGAAAACTCGGATACGGCGAAGCTGCCGTCGCCATTGTTGCGGTACAAAACGTTGGGATCGAGGTTGCCAGTGACAAAGAGATCAACCCAGCCGTCGTTGTCATAATCCGCCCAAGCTGTCCCGGCCGCCAGATATTGCTTGCCGAACCGTCTGGGCGCGTCTTCCTGCCAGATGGCGCGGTGAGACGCGGTTATGCCCGCCTCCAGGCTGACATCGTGAAAATGAATGGTGTCGCTCATAAAGTAGAAGTAGAACAATAGCAGCGGCAAACCCATAGCCCCGGTCCTTTCTTAGATCATCCTCCGATCATCCTCGTCAACTGAGGCGCCGGCTTGGGCTCTTCGGGAGATTCGGCGATCTGCCCGTCGCGCAGATGGATGATGCGGTCCGCGTATTCGTCGACGATCGGATCGTGACTTGACAACAGGATCGTGACGCCTTCCTCGCGCACGATACTTTGCAAAACAGCCAATATCATGTGCGTCGTCTCGCTGTCCAGTTCGCTGGTCGGTTCGTCAGCCAGGATTAAACGCGGCGACGTGACTAAAGCGCGCGCGATGGCGATGCGCTGCTGCTGCCCGCCGGACATCTCGTAGGGTCGATGCGCGTAATAGTCCTTCAGGTCTACCCGCTCCAGATTCTTGAGAATGCGTTCCCTGCGCTCGCGGCGCGGCAGGCCGCCCAGGCGCGCCATCAATTCCAGGTTTTCGTAGGCGGAAAAGCTGGGCATCAAACCCATCTGCTGGAAGACGAAACCAATACTCGCGCGGCGCCAATGAGTGCGTTCCGTTTCGTCCAGTCCGGATATGTCGTCGCCATAGATCCAGATTTTGCCCCGGGTCGGGTTGTCCAACCCGCCGAGACAATTGAGCAAGGTGGTCTTGCCGCTGCCCGAACGCCCTCGCAAGGCGACGAATTGCCCGCTTTCGATTTCGAAGCTCAGATCTTGTATCGCCGCTACCTCGCCCGAATCGGAGGCGTATACGCGGCTGAGGTCCTGCGCGACAATGGCAAGCGCCGTCATTTCCGCCCCCTTCCGCGCCCGTCCCCCGCTGTGGATTTACGCAATCCCAGCCTGGAAAGCAGACCGCCCTCCGCGCCATTGTCACCGGCGCGGATTTCCTGTTCGATTTGAATCTCGCTCTGCGACGAGGTCTCTTCCAGGTTCTGCGCCGGCCGGATCAGCAATCCCCGATCCGTCACTTCCATTTCGACGCGGTTTTCGATTGCCAACTGTTCTCGATAAGCCTTGGGGATCTGCAAGCGTCCGGCAGAATCCAGCACGATCAACTCCTCGAAATGTTCTTCCCAGCCCTCTTGACCCTCTCCTGACGCAACCGAGTCATCTTGCGGCTGGGCTTTCCGTTTGCGCCGGCGCAGCACCGTTTCACTGGCCAGCTTCCCGTCTCGAATCGCTACAACACGGCCGACATGCTGCGCGACCAGCGGATCGTGACTGACGATGCAAATCGTCAAGCCAAGATCGCGATTCAACCGTCGGAACAGGTTGTAGACCTGGTCGGAGGTCACGGAGTCGAGCTCGCCGGTGGGCTCGTCCGCCAGCAACAGTTTCGGCTCGTTGGCCAGCGCCACCGCGATCGCCACGCGCTGCTGTTCGCCGCCGGAAAGCGCGATCGGCTTGTGATTGTAACGATCGGCGAGATCGACCAGGTCCATCAGTTCGCGCGCGCGCTTGTCTACCTGCGCGCCGGTCTGGCCGGCAAGCGTCATCGGCAATTTGATGTTGTCAAGCGCGGACAGGTAGGGAATGAGATTGCGACTGCCCTGCTGCCAGACGAAACCGACGTCCACCTGTCGATAAGTCGTCAGTTCGCGATTGCTCAGCTTGAGCAAGTTCTGTCCGTCGACGATCACCTGGCCCGCGGAGGGCCGCGTCAAACCGCCCAAAACGTTCATCAAGGTGGTCTTGCCACTGCCGCTCGCCCCGACGACGCCGACCATTTCCCCTTCGCGGACGGTCAGATCCAAGCCTTGCAGCGCCTGCACATCATAATCACTGATCTGGTAGAGCTTATACAGTGATTGGCAGATGACAAATGCGTTTGGGTTCAGATCGTTTTCCATCATCAACACCCCCACTTTTGTAGGGAATTGGCAATCACATCAATTTCCGCCACTTTCAAAATCGAGGCGCCCCCACAGTCGCGGGGAACGCAGTCTGTATCTGTCTGTGTACTTACAAAGCAAGCCGAACAACTCATCAAAGCGATTCTCCTAACTTGACCGCCTGGAAAATCCGCATGCGCCGCAGGATCACCAACAGGATGATCATAATCAGCAGGAAGGTGCCCACGAACAGGGCAACGATCTGGGCGATCTCGGTCCAAGCCATCGTGATCACATAAGGCGGCACGACCCCTTCCAGGCTGCTGACAAATTGCATGTAGGGTATATAGAGTACGCTCACCACCAGTCCAATGCCGACGCCGAGCGCCAAGCCCATCACGATCAGGAGACCCAGTTCCCAGGCGACAGAAAGCATCATCGACGTTTGCGACAAGCCAATGGCGCGCAAGATGCCCAGTTCAACGTAGCGGCGGCGATAGGAAAAGACCGTGTAAAGCAAGAAGCCGATCATGGTCGCCAGCGACGACGTGATGAAGCCGATGGACAACAAGCCAAAGAGGCCTTGCCGTTCCGGTCGCGATTGTTCGCGCTCGATGCGCGTCGTGGGCTCTTCAATGAGGACGCCGGCGGCGCCGCGGTCGAACAAGGCGCGGGTAAAGACGCGCGAGTCGAACTCCGGATCAATGCGCGCGATCACGCGATGCGCCAGTTCTTGCTGCGCCTGTTCGAAGAGAAAGTCCAGGTTGCCAACGAACAGGGGACCGTCTTCTTCGGGATACCAACGCGGGAAGTACTCGAGGCTGCCGACAATCTGCAAATTGATCTTGAATACGTCGCCCCCGCTGCGGATGTCCAGTTCCAGCAGATCGCCGATATCCAGACCGCGCTGCTCCAGGAATTCGCGCGAGACCAAAACGCTGTCCTGCTGCAGCGCCAGGGCGTTTGTCAAGTAACCCAGGCGATAGGGCGCGAAGTCGGGGCGCCAAAAGATGACCGGACCCAGGTCGGCGCGGTCAACTCCCACGTATCTGCCTTCGACGCTGGTCATGGTCAGACGCGCTTTGGCAGTGTACTCGCCGATGCGCGTCGCGCCACTGACGTGCGGCATTGAGGTGAACTCGGAAATGTGCATATAAGCGGGAGGCTCTTCACTGCCGCCCCCGGCGCCGGGAATGCCGCCCCCGGTCTGGCTGAAAACGCGCACGGACATGTCGGCGGAGACTTTGTAATACTGCTGCTCGTAGAGATAGCGATCAATCGTGCGGGCGAAGGACGCGGTGTAGATGCCCAGGCTGATGGTCGTCACCAGCAGGATCAAGGGCAGATAATAAGCGCCGGGCGAGCGCTCCAATTGTCGTGTCACGATCAGCAAGCCGACGCTGTTGCTCCATTGGATCAGCCAAGCCATAAAGCGCAGGATCGGCGGCAAAAAGCGCAGGATAAAAAGCGTCAAAGCGAAAATCGTCAGCGGCGGCAGCAAAAATACAAAGGGCTGATTGTAGGCTTCGTCGATATTGCGCGTTCCGCCTTCCACGTCGATCAAGCCGCCTTGCTGCACAACCTGATAATAGAAGTAGCCGATAAGCGCCAGCAGCAGAATATCGACGCCCAGGCGCTGCCACCAGGGCCGCCGCAACAAGCGCGACTTGTCCATCTTGTAGCTGACGATGGTATGGCGAGCGGCGCCGATGGTTGGCACTACGCGGATCAAAATCGTAAAAGCCAGCGCCAGCGCAATCGTCGAGCCGATAGTCGGCGGGATCGACACGATAAAATGATGCCCCCAGCGGAAGTCCATGAAGCTGCGCGTGGTGCCGATGAGTTGCGTGAAAGCGGTTGCCATGATCATGCCGATCACCAGGGCGATGACGCCCATAATGATGCCCTCGACAGTGGTCAAACCCACGACCTGGAAAGGCGACGTGCCGCGGCTGCGCATGACCGCCGTCTCGTTGCGCTGGCCATCCACAACCAAACCAACCAGCATGACCAGGAATGCGATCAGCAGCGCCACAATGGGAATGCTGAAGACTGTCAGGGTCAGGGTCAGAACAGTGACAATACGCTGATATGGCTTTAGCTCTTCTTCCGGCGATGCCTGGATATAGGTGCCGGGCAAGTATTGATCGGCGATCTTTTCGGTGTCGTTATGGCGCCGGAGCAATTCATCGACACGGCTGGTATTGACGCTGCTGCCATCGGTGACCAGGTACCAAACCGCCAGATTGATCTCCGAGTCGGTATTGGGCGCCAGGCGATTGGCATAGGTCGCTTCGTTTATGAGCAGGATGTCTTCAAAAACGTTGGGGCGGTAAAACCAGTATTCCGATTCATCGTCGCGCGGGCGCCAGATGCCGGCGATGCGGATCGCTGTGATTTGCATCGGATCGTCGTTTTCCAGCCGCCAATTATATCCGGAGTAGATCTCGCCGACCTGCATTCCAAATTCCGATGCGAACTCCTCGTGGATCATGACATCAATGACGCTATTGGGGTCGGGATCGGCCGGCGGCGGGAAAACGCCCTCCACCAATTCCACCTGCGCTTCGATGTTTTCCGTCGTGCCGAAGCTGACATAATCCAGCGAGCGGTTCTCGTCGCGGTAGTTCGTTTCGTCAGCCGGGTACAGGCGGAAGTTTTGCGTTTCCAGGTGGCGCACGATTCTGGTACTGCGCAAGCCCAGTTCGTCCCCGCCTTTCTCGCGCAGGTAGCGGTCCAGCCCGCCGATATCCTCCCAATTGACCGGCTGATTCCAGGAGCCGATGTAGCTAAACATGAAAGAGAAGGGCGGTCGGTTGATGCGATCCGGTCCTTCGGTGAGGCGTTCGGTCAAGATGCGGAAGGCGACCGATTCGGAATAGATCGGGATGGTCAAAACGAGCGCCACGGCGACCGTAAGACCGACGATCGTCGCCAGCGACAGCAAGGGCTGCGCCAGCAGACGTTTGAGGGCGACTATGAAGATGGCGCGGATTCGCAAGCTGCTACGCATCATGGGCCAATGACCGTCTGATTCTCTTCCGCGCCTTCAAGGATCTCGACTCGGCCGTCGCCCTCCAGCCCGAGCCGCACGTCGACCCGGCGCTGCACGCCTTCGTTTTGGACGACGATGAAATTACGACCGCTGAATTGGCGGATCGCCGAGATGGGCAGCCAGAGCACATCATCGCGCTCTTCGATTTTGACGGTGAATTCCATACGATCGCCCACCTGGTATTCATCCAGGGGCGGCTGCTCGTCGAAAGCAACATGTACATATTCATCCGTCGAAAGACCGTAGGGCGAGGGCAAGCTGGCGATGGCGCCGCTATAGACGTTGCCGGGCAAGCTGGCGCGCTTGATGCTCAGCGTCATGCCTTCCGCAAGTTCGCTCAGGTCATCGGCATCCATCTCGTCGGTGATCTCCAGTACCGAGAGATCCGCCACCACCGCGATCGGCTCATAAGCAATCATCGGCTCGCCGGGGTCGGGCGAGAAATAGACCAGCCTGCCCGACATCGGCGCGACAAGCTCGGTTTTGACGATCGCCGCCTGTATTTCGTCGACGCGTTTTTGCGCCCGCGTGACGTCAAAGCGCAACTGTGGATCGACGCCCGATGTGAATTCGTCGACGGAAACCTGCGCCAGATCGCGCTCGATGGTACGCAGGCTGATATTAAGCGCGTCGTCGGCGCTCGGCGGATCGGCCGCCTGCTCCACAGCATGGTCCAGGCGCAGTTGCGCCATTTCCAGGTTGAGCTGGGCGCGCTGGCTGTCGTAGCGAACCTGGCTATCGGCGCTTTCGAAGATGGACTGGGCGATGGCGAGTTCTTCTTCGGCGTTGAGCAATTGGCTTTCCAGCGCTCTCGTATCTAGGCGAGCCAAGACATCGCCCTCGTTCACAGTCGCGCCGCGCTCCACCAGTACCTCCAGAACGCGACCGTCAATCTCGAAGGCGATCTCTTCGGTGATAACCGGCGCGATGCGGCCAAAGAAACGACGCTCATAAACGATCTTGCCGCGCTCCACCTGATACACAGGTTTGCTGGGCACGACGGGGGTTGGAATAGCTGTGGGTTCGCCTTGGGTGATAGCATCGCCGAAGGTCGCCTGCGAAGCGCAACCTGTCAGCAGCGACAGACCCAAGAGCAGAATGACAATGAATCGCACGATAATCCTTTCTTATTCCGTGATGTCTGCGAGAAAAGCGCTCAAGCGAAGTTCTCCCTTCGCCGAAGCCATTTCTCATGAATGGCGCTATTGTACAACATCTTGATGTAGACTCCACCCACGACCGAGCGCGCTTGCATTCGTACTTGCGCGCCGCTGTCCGTATAGAACCAGTCCGTCAAAGGCACGCGGCTCTCGCTCTCGTTGAGCCAATCAAAGAGCGGCGCGATGAAATCCTCGAAGTCGTCTTGCGATTCCGCCAGGGACGCGGACCAGACCGCCCAATCCAGCTTGGCGTAACTGTTGCGGCTGTCCAGCGGCAAGCCATAAGGACCCTGCTTCCGCTTGTAAAAGGCGATCTCGGCTTCGCGCAGGGTCGGCGGGAAAAGATCCAGCGCAAGCAGGCGGTCCCAGACGAGATTGTACTTCTGGCTCCAGGTGCCGGGACGATCAAAAGTCAGCCGATAGTGGTCCCCATCATCAGCCATGCGCAACCAGTCGGCAACCATACGCTCAACTTGCTCGCGGATCGCCGCCGCCCGCTCCGGCTGCCCCAAGCCCGCGCAGAGCCAGGCATAGCCGGCGATTGCGATCAGCGCTTTGATGGATAGATTGACATTATGCGCCAGGTGTCCGGCAAAATCATCGGTGCAGAGTTGGTTTTCCGGGTCCAGTCCCTTTTCCAGGAGATATTCAGCCCAGGCAGTGAGGGTCTTCCAATATTTCCCCGCGTAGCTGAAGTCCGAACGGGCTTTACAAAGCGCCGTCAGCATAATCAGCATATTGCCGCACTCCTCGACCGGCATCTGCCGCCATTCGCTTTTTTCGCCGCCGCCATAAACTTGCCCGTTCGCCAAGGGATAACGCCCGATATCGTGCGGGGCGAAGGGGAACTTCCAACGCGCGGAAGCGGCATAATCCAGGATCGGCGTCAACATCGCTTCCAATAAATCGGGATTTAAGAGCAAGAAAAACGGGCTGGAAGGGTAAGAGACGTCGACAGTACCCATGCAGCCATTGCTGAAATTCTCTTTCGAGAAGAACAAGGGCGTCCCGTCCAGATCGGCGACCAGCTTGTGCGCGCCCAGGCACTGTCGGAATGCCAGCGCCGCCAGCCTGGCGTATTTCTCCCCGCCGACCGCGCGCAGATCCGCCATTAATTCCTCATCGTAAGCGCGGCATCTTGCTCGAATGTCGGAGAATTGCCGGCGAGTCGCGCGGATCAGATCAGCGGCGGTCATGCCCTCCCGGCGCCAAAACGGACGCAGCCGGCGCTGCATATATTCCACAGAAAAGCCATCGTCATAAGCCAGGATGACCTGCCAGGACGCGCCGCTTTCTTCGACAGTTCCGGCATCATAAGACCAAGCCATGGCCGGGTGCGGCGGCCGGCTGTCGATGGTCCGCGGCATCTCGGTATCGTCGCGCTCCGGCAGCGATCCAGCATCCACAAACTGAGCGCGGGTTGTCGCATTGTCGGCACAGACGCCTTGCGCCGGCCCCATCGAACTGAAATACAGATATCCCCAATCAATGCGCAGGTCATCGCCCGATTTCGCCAGCATCGGCTGTTCCAGCGAACCCATCCATAACAGATCTTGATCGTCAAGACGGTGACGCCCCCAAATGACCTTCTGCGCCGGATTGTCGACGGTCCAATGGCCCAGCACGTCAAGATAAAGCGCCGCGCGATGCGCCCGCCCATCCAGCGAGCGCAGGTCCATTTCAATTGTCGTCACCGGGCGCGAGAGCAACTCGAGGTCATGCGGGAGCGCGGCAGTCATAAAGGTCAGCGTCAGCGCGACCCCAGCCGCTTCAAACTCATAAATGCTGCGGGTTGGCAGGACGGTCAGCGAGGTCTGCCGCATGGCTGGCAGATCCAGACCGATGTAATCGAGGGGAGCGCCGATGAAACGCCAGGTTTCGCCGTCGATGCGGATCATGCCGCAGATAGGATGCGGCTGCCCCGTCCAGTGACGAGTCTCGTCGTCGGTCAGCCGGTCGGTCAGCGACCAGACGCTCATATAGGGATCGTTGACGACCAGCGGCGTGGCTGGCGGTCTCAGGGGCAAGTCCTTGGTCATCGCCGCTTGACCTCCTGGACTATTATCGCGGTCACGCAGGCTCGACGAGCCGGATACCAAGCCAAGAGAGTATACTAGCGTTCGAGCGTTGTGGACAGTTGCAGAAGAGGCTAGGCAATCGCAAAGCCCCGCGCCAGCCTGACACAGTTCATTTAGTTTTTTAGTTTTTGGGTTTTTGAAGCCCTAGGAAAGGATAAAACTCAAAAACTGAACCCACACTACCGTTGGACAACTTTTGTTGTTGTCCAACGGCGTAGTTCTGGGCAAGGCAGTTCGCCGCTGGCGCGCCAGCGGCTCGTAGCATGTGAAACGAGCTTGTGATTTCAATTTAGGGTATGCTGTAGATGGGTCAGCGGAATTCAGCATCGGCGGCGAAACGCATGACGGTTCCCGCTGAAAAACTTTCGATCCCTGAACAACTGGAGGGCGCATGATCGCCGAGCATGACATCGACGCGGCATTAGACGCCTATCGCGGACGCGGGCGCGAAGCGCTGCTGCCGGCGCTCTGGGACCTGCAGAGGGCGCATGGGCATATCAGCCCCGAAAATGTGCATCGGATATCGCATGTCTTGCGGGTGCCGGAAGCCGACATCTATGGCGTTATCGGTTTCTATACGCTCTTCCACGACGAGCCCACTGGCCGGCGCATCATTCGCGTCTGCGCGGACCCGACCTGCGCCCTGGTTGGCGCTGACGACGTGCTGCATGGGCTTTGCGACCGCCTGAGCCTCTCCGGCGAAGGCAATACGCCTGACGGCGAATACACGGTTGAACATTCCCCCTGCCTGGGCATGTGCGATTACGCGCCGGCCGCACTGGTCAGCGACCGGGGCGAGAATGACATCGCCCTGCCAAACGCGACGGTCGATGCGCTGCTTGATTCCCGAGACGGCGCTTATTTTACGCCGGCCGGCGACGATGAATCGGTCTTGCTGGATCCCTCGTTAAGCGCAGCGCCACAGACGCTGGCCAAATACGGCGATTATCGAGCTTTGCGCCGGGCGATATTTGACTTGTCGCCGGACGAGGTGATCGCGACGGTCGAGGCTTCCGGCTTGATCGGGCGCGGCGGCGCGGCTTTCCCCACCGGTTTGAAGTGGAAGTTCACGCGCGGCGCGGCGGGCGACATCAAGTATGTCGTTTGCAATGCCGATGAAAGCGAACCCGGCACCTTCAAGGATCGCGTATTGATGGAGCAGCGCCCGCACCTGCTGCTGGAAGGGATCGCGTTAGCCTCCTACGCCGTAGGCACAAGCAAAGCGTACATCTTCATACGCGGCGAATATCCCAAAGCGACCGCCATCCTGGATTGCGCTATTCAAGAGGCTGTAGCGGCCGGCGCCCTGGGCGAGGCAATCATGGGCAGCGACTTCTCGCTGGATATCGAAATACGCCGGGGCGCCGGCGCTTATATCTGCGGCGAGGAGACCGCGCTCTTCGAAGCGATCGAGGGCAAACGCGGCTTCCCGCGCATGAAACCGCCCTATCCAACTACTTTCGGGCTTTTTGGAAAACCGACCGCGGTCAACAATGTCGAGACCCTGTGCGCGGTTCCCGGCATCGTCAGCCGGGGCGCGGACTGGTTCAAGGGCTTTGGCACGGCGGAAAGCGCTGGCACGAAGCTGATCTCGGTCAGCGGGCACGTCGGTCGGCCCGGCGTCTACGAAATCCAGCCCGGCATCACGCTGCGATCATTCCTCGACGACTATTGCGGGGGCGTCATCGGCCAGTTGCAAACGGTGCTGATGGGTGGCGCGGCGGGCACATTTCTCTTGCCCCATGAGATCGATGTGCCGCTGAGTTTCGAGGATCTGCGCGCGGCCGGCAGCAGTTTCGGCTCGGGCGCGATCATGGTCTTTAACCAGTCGACGGACTTGCGCGATGTGCTGCGGCGGCTGGGGCTGTTCTTCCAGCATGAAAGCTGCGGCAAGTGTTTTCCCTGTCAACTGGGCACGCAGCGGCAGGTCGAGATACTGGAGCGGCTGGATGCGCCGCGCGCCGGCGACCGCGAGCGGCTGCATGATATCGGCATGACCATGAGCGAAGCCTCGATCTGCGGCTTGGGTCATACGGCAGCGCTGGCGGTGTTGAGCGCGCTGGAAAAGTTCCCATCCATGTTTGACACGGAGGAATGAGAGCATGACCGACGACAAGATCAAACTGACGCTGGACGGTCAATCAATCAGCGTCCCAACGGGCGCGACCCTGCTCGACGCCGCCCAAGCCGCCGGCGTCGATATTCCGCTCATCTGCTACCACGAAGCCACCAGTCCCAACGGCCTCTGCCGCATCTGCGTGGTCGATGTCGATGGCGGGCGCGTTTTGCAGCCGGCTTGCGTGGCTGAATGCGGCGCCGATACACAGGTGGAGACGCGCAA